>JACDCK010000053.1 GCA_013817595.1 Pyrinomonadaceae bacterium
TCATCTCCGTTTCCGTCATCAGCGCGGAACTTCGCCTATATGCTCTATGTTTGAGTCGCTGTCGGACAAGCTTAAGCGGACTTTAAAGAATCTTCGCGGCGAAGGCGTGCTGACGAAGGAACATGTAGATGCGGCCCTTCGCGAAATCCGCCTGGCGCTCCTGGAAGCCGACGTTAACTATAAAGTTGCGAAAGACTTTATTGCTTCGGTTAAGGAGAAGGCCGAGGGACAGCAGGTCTGGCAGGAGCTCAAGCCTTCTGAACAAGTAGTCAAGATCGTTTACGACGAACTTGTTGAATTGCTTGGCGGCCAATCGTCGCGTCTGGTCTTTACCAAGCAGATTCCGAATGTGGTCATGATTGTCGGCCTGCAAGGCTCCGGCAAAACCACTTCGACGGGAAAGATCGCGCGCTGGCTCTCCCAAAACCAGGAACGCAAGCCGCTGTTGCTTTCAGTTGACGTCTATCGTCCGGCAGCGCGCGAGCAGCTAAAGGTAATTGCTAAGGCCACTGGCCAACAGATCTTTGAACAGTCCGAAACCAATGACCCGCTCACGCTGGTGCGGGGAGCTTATAAGCATGCGCAACAAACCGGTTTCGACACTCTGCTGATTGATACCGCCGGCCGGCTTCACATCGATGAAGAATTGATGGACGAGTTGGTCAGGATTAAGAACGAAACGCATCCGGTAGAAATACTATTTGTGGCTGACGCCATGACAGGCCAGGATGCGGTTCGGTCCGCTGAAGAGTTTCACCAGCGCGTCGGCATCACCGGCATTGTGCTGACGAAGATGGACGGTGATGCCCGTGGCGGTGCGGCTCTTTCCATCAAGCAGGTTACCGGTCAGCCGGTAAAATTTGTTGGCGTCGGGGAAAAATATGATGCGCTAGAACCTTTCTATCCCGACCGAGTGGCTCAACGAATCCTGGGAATGGGCGACGTATTGTCGCTGATTGAAGAAGTACAGTCCAAGGTAGACCAGGATGAGGCAGAGGAACAACTCAAGAAGCTCCAGAAGAATGAGTTTACTCTCGACGACTTTCGATCGCAGCTTCGGCAGGTAAAGAAGCTCGGGTCTTTCTCAAAGATAATGAAGCTTCTGCCCGATCAGCTTCTCGGCGGCATGGGAATGCCGCAGCTGAATGACGAACAAACCATGCTAATGGAGAAAGAGTTGAAACGCACCGAATCAATTATTGATTCGATGACCTGGCAGGAGCGCACGGATCATAAGATTCTAAACGCGAATCGGCGCCGGCGGATCGCGCGCGGGTCCGGAACGTCGGTCGCGGAAGTGAATCAGTTGATCAAGCAGTACACCGAGATGCGTCAGATGATGCGCCAGCTTTCTGGTTCCGGATTGTTCGGCGGGGGCGGTTTCGGTGGTGGTTTAAAGGGCAAGATGATGAAGCGTATGGCGGGGATGGCTGGCATGCCTGACCTGAACAGTATGGGTGAGAATGGCGATGAACCCGCATTGCCCGCATTACCAGCAGGTCCATCAAGAAAGAAGTTGAAGAAGAAAAAGAAGAAAAGGCGACGGTGATAGGTGATAAGCGGGAGAAAGAGCAGCAGGATTTATCAGTAAGCTTATCAGAGAGGGAATTGTTTACAACGGAGGTGACTATTTGTTAGCGATTAAATTGATGCGCACAGGCGCGAAGAAAAGGCCTTCATACAGAGTAGTTGTGAAGGAGAAGCAGTCAAAACGTGACGGCGCATATCTCGAGAACGTCGGCACATACAATCCTACCCGCCAGCCGGCGGAGATAAATCTGAATATGGATCGCGTCCGTTACTGGATCGCCAACGGCGCGCAGCCGACCGAGACGGTCAGCCAACTCATAAAGGCAGCTGCTAGGAACGAGGCGACTGCGGAGCCTGCCACCGCTTAGTTCTTGTTCGGACGCGTAGATTGAAACTGAATTGTCAGGACTTTTGATTCGACAGTAATGCGAGAAGCCGTTGAGATGATTGTCAGGGCGCTGGTTGACGACACTGAGGCCGTCGACGTTCGAGAGATTGACCGCAACGGTGCGACGTTGATTGAGATCCGTGTGGCCCCTGAAGATATGGGTAAGGTAATTGGCAGGCAGGGGCGGACCGTACGGTCGTTGCGGTCTCTGGCTCATGCTGTAGGACTAAAGAGAAAACGCCGCTTCGTTCTCGAAATTGTGGAATGACCGAAGAGCTGCCAGAGAGCCTAGAACCGGTTGTTGCTGTGGCTCGCGCTGTGAAAACCAGAGGCCTCAAAGGTGAGATTGTCTCCGAGTTGTTGACGGATTTTCCCGACCGATTCGCCGATGTCTCTCAGTTGATTGCCATTGCTCCTGATGGAAAGCGGAGCCTAGTTGAGTTGGAGAGCTATTGGTTCCATCAGGCCAGGGTGATATTCAAGTTGGCGGGCTACGACAATATTGAAACCGCCAGTGCATTTGTAGGATGCGAGTTTGCTGTTCCGGAATCGAGCCGGGTCCAGCTTCCTGAAGGTCAGTTTTATGATTGGGAGCTGGAAGAGTGTGTTGTCGAAACCGCGAGTGGGAAACTAATTGGTCACGTCCGAGACGTGATGAGAGTTGGCCGCGGCGTGGAGATGCTGGTAGTCGAGAGTGAAGACAGGCATGAGCACCTGATTCCCATGGTGCAGTCGATTGTTATTGATATTGACACGGCGCGGAAGAAGATCCGGATCGACCCGCCGCAGGGACTCCTGGAGTTATAGATCTTTGATTTGGTGATTTGCGATTTACTCTGGCGGCAACGTTTGAGTCGCAAATTCGCCAACGAGAATCATTATGTTGCGCTTTGACGTAATAACTATTTTCCCGGATTTCTTTCGCGAAGCATTTGATTACGGGATTACGCGCCGCGCGTTAGCTGCCGGACTGATTGAGACTAAAGTGCATGACCTGCGCCACTGGTCTATCGACAAGCATCGCACCGTCGACGATCGTCCGTTCGGTGGCGGTGATGGGATGGTGCTCAAGGCGGATCCCATCTTTGCGGCTATCAACCATATAACCGGTTTCAGACGGCGCGGAGATTACCCGAAGGAAACGCGGGTGGTTTTGCTTTCGCCGCAGGGTCAGGTATTTACGCAGTCGCTGGCGGCGGATCTGGCCACCAGTGCATCGCAGATAACCTTGATATGCGGACGTTATGAAGGCGTTGATGAAAGAGTTGCTGAGGCGCTGGCCACGGACGAGATATCGATCGGTGACTATGTGCTTTCCGGGGGAGAGCCTGCTGCCGTCGTTGTGGTTGACGCAGTTGTGCGGTTGTTACCAGGCGCTTTGGGCAGCGAGACTTCAGCAACATACGAATCCTTCTCTGACGGCCTGCTGGATTATCCGCAATACACGCGGCCCCCAAATCTCGAAGGCCTGCGTGTACCTGATGTTTTATTAAAGGGTAATCATGCTGAGATTGCGCGCTGGCGTCGCGAGAAGGCCTTAAAGAAGACCGAGCGCAATCGCCCGGATCTGCTGAAAGATTCTCAGGTCTGAATCCCATTCTGACTTGTACTAGAATCTGAGACGGCAAATGTAGATAGTGGAGTGAAGAGATGAACCGACTAGACAATATCGAAAATGCCCAACTGCGAAATAATATTCCCGAGTTTCAACCGGGCGATACGGTGCGCGTTCACGTTCGCATTAAGGAATCTGAGACCAAAGAGCGCCTGCAGGCGTTTGAAGGTATAGTCATTGCGCGCAAGCACGGCGGTGCCAGAGAAACCATTACTGTTCGCAAGACGAGCTTCGGGGTTGGCGTTGAAAGGATCTTCCCCCTCCATGCCACCATCATTGACCACATCGATCTCGTGAAAAGAGGACGAGTGCGTCGAGCAAAGCTCTATTACTTGCGCGGATTGCGTGGTAAGGCTGCCCGAATTCGCGAGCGCGACACGCGTGGTCAGCAGGGAGGCAGCGCTCAGGCCTCCGTCGCCGGTAAGAACAAATAGCCGCCTTAACAGCGCTCCGCTTGCTCAGCCATAGAGCCGGACTCTTAAACGTAAACAGGAAAGCATTTGCGTATTGCAATCGATGCTCACTCTGTTGGCACCGGTCTTGGTGGCAATGAGAGTTACGCCGCGAATTTGATCGAAGCGCTCGCTGAGATCGATTCTGTCAATGATTACACTCTTTACGTTACCAGGGATGAGGCGGTAGCACGCTTCCGCAACAGGTGGCCTAACTTCAGGGTTCGCTCTACTCTTCCGCACACGCCGCTAATCCGCATACCCCTCACTCTTAGTGCCGAGTTGCGAAGTCACCCGGTAGACGTTCTGCACGTTCAGTTTACCAGCCCTCCTTTTGCTCCCTGTCCGGTGGTAGTTAGCATTCATGACTTATCATTTGAACACCTGCCGGAGACTTTCAATCGCCGGAGCCGAGCGCAGCTTCGATTTACCGTCCGACGCTCAGCAAGGATGGCTGCGCGAGTTCTGGCGCTGTCTGAACACGCGCGGCTTGACATTATTTCGACCTACAAGATCGCGCCGGACCGGGTGACCGCTATTCCGATCGCCGCGCCAACTCACTTTCGCCCCGTTGTGGACGAATATGAACTTCAACGTGTACGACAAACCTATGGCATAAACGGAGACTACATTCTGTCCGTGGGTTCCATTCAGCCACGCAAGAATCTGACCCGACTGTTATCCGCTTACGAACGCTTGCGCCGAACCCGGCCGGAAGGTAGCCTGCCACAGCTTGTCCTCGTCGGTAAGCGTGCATGGCTTTATCGTGAAACCCTGAAAGCTATCGAGAAACTGGGAACCGGCGTGATCGTAACAGGCTATGTTCCGGAGACTGATTTGCCGGCGCTTTATTCAGGGGCACTATGTTTCGTTTATCCATCATTCTTCGAAGGTTTTGGACTTCCTCCGCTCGAAGCCATGAAATGCGGAACGCCGGTTATCACCGGAGATAGAACCAGTTTGCCTGAGGTCGTTGGTGATGGAGGTGTTCTGGTTAATCCATTCGACATCGACGCTATTGCTTCCGCTATTGCAACGATGGTAGATGATTCTAGCTTTCGTTCAAGACTCCGGATTGAGAGCTTGAATCGAGCCCGGATCTTCGATTGGCGTGAAACTGCGAGGCGAACTCTTGAAGTTTACAAACAGGCCGCTGATAATGTTCACTCTCTCGCTTCGGTGGCAGAATGCGCAGGGCCGTAAAGTAGTGCATTCTCTTGGGGTCGGTGAGCCGACTAGTCCCTATGCGTATAGCTATCCTTGGAACCCGGGGCATACCGGCCAGCTACGGCGGCTTTGAAACCTTCGCCGAGCACTTATCCACCAGGCTTGTGGCTCGCGGACATGAGGTCACCGTCTATTGTCGCGCTCACTACGTTTCCCCTCGCCAACTCGAGTATCAGGGCGTACGTTTGAAAGTTCTACCTACGATCCGCCATAAGTATTTCGATACTGTCGTTCACGCGTTTCTATCGTCCCTACACGCCGCGCCCTCCCGTTTCGATGCGGCACTGATCTGCAACGCCGCAAACGCACCCTTCGCCTCAATACTACGATTCACAGGAACGCCTGTCGCTATTAACGTCGATGGTTTGGAACACAAGCGAAAGAAATGGAATTGGCTGGGACGCCGCTACTACCTATTGGCCGAACTGCTTTCGACCATGCTGCCAAATGTCACCGTAACCGACGCCCAGGTCATCCATGATTATTACCTGGCCCGCTACAATGTGCCCTCGACAATGATTGCTTACGGAGCCGAGGTGGAACGCAAGCCCGATCGGGATACGGTCAAAAGGTGGCGCGTGGAACCCAATCGATACGTTCTTTACGTTTCGCGACTCGAGCCTGAGAACAATGCCCACCTGGTGATAGAAGCGTTCAAGAGAGTAAGGACGGCCTACAAGCTACTAATCGTCGGCGATGCGCCTTATGCCCACGACTACATACAGGGTTTAAGAGAGCGCGCCCGCGGTGATAAGAGAATAGTTTTTACCGGATTCGTTTTTGGACAGGATTATCGGGCCCTGCAACAGAATTCGTATTGTTACGTGCACGCCACCGAAGTAGGTGGCACGCATCCGGCGCTTCTGGAAGCAATGGGGTACGGCAACTGCGTACTGACCCTGGCGACACCGGAAAACATAGAAGTGGTCGGCGATGCTGGAATTCCCTACGCGGACGAATACGATTTGACAGAAAAACTCCAACGCGTCCTGCGCGATGGCTCTTTGGTCCAGGCCTATCGTCACCGCGCTCAACTTCGCGTGCAAAAATATTACGACTGGGAGCGGATAGTTGATCAGTACGAGCAGATGTTTGCGGAAATGTCAGGACAGTCTCTGTCGCGTAACGAACCTCCCGACGCCACTCGCGAAGCTCATTCGCCGGAAGCCGTAGCTACTATCTCGAAGACGGTTGGTGCGTAGCCGGCTGAAAGCGATTAGCGGACGCAAAGAGAAGGACCCCGCCGATCATGTGATCAGGCGGGGCCTAACTTTCCAGGAAGGTTCGGGTAAACGAGGGTAGCGATGGCAGAGAACCGAGAATCGTCCTTGTCCGATCCTGTCGTCTAGGCGGTGCGTTTAAACGGTGAGATAAAGCCCCACGTTTGGGAAAAAATCAAATCGCGTGGTGTGAATCAGCCGCGCACCGAATGCCAAGCCAAAAATGTAAAAAGCCACTCGTCTTGTACGAAATTATACGGGTGTTTTGTGACCTGTCAAGCACAATATTAACTATTTCGCAAACCTTTCGTAACAAACTGTCGCTGAAAAAAGGCCCCCGGTGTTTGCGTCCCCCCAAGGCGATCACTATAATGCGCCAAATCTAATGGGGCGCGCTTGTGGCAGCTTGGCGGCCCGTTAGCCGGCAAAGTCTCTTAGTTAATTATGCGAACTCAAATTAGACGCAAGCAAAGGGGGCGAGCCGCGCCTTTTGTCGGAAAAGGTGGCGAAACTCCGCTGCGTACCCTTGCCCTAAATCTCAGCCAGGCGGCGCGTTCGGCTTTTATCGAACCGTTCATGCTCACGGTTGAGCACCACCCGATCTACCTGCGTCGCTTGCCAAAGGCCTTCGAGGGCTTTCGCATCGTTCATCTGTCCGATGTCCACCACAGTCCGTTTACGAGCCGGGAACAGATCGAGCTAGCTGTCGACACAGCTAACCGGCTGCAACCCGACATCATAGCGTTGACCGGCGATTACATTTCCCATGAGCGCCAGTTTGCCGCGCCTTGTGCGGAACTACTTGGCCGTTTACGAGCGCGTCACGGTGTCTTTGCTGTTCTTGGCAATCACGATCATTGGACCGACGCAGCTTTGATTACGGACCTCTTTCGTGCGGAAGGCATTACGGTACTGGTTAATCAAGGAATGCGTTTTGAGCAAGGTGGAGAGGCGTTCTGGTTGGCGGGTGTAGATGACACGATGGTGGGGTTGGAAGATTTGCCTCTCGCGTTGGCCGGCTCGCTCGATGAGGAGATGAAGCTCCTGTTGGCGCATAACCCAATCATCTTGCGGCGAGCAGCTCGCGCAGGGGTGGATCTCGTGTTGAGCGGCCATACCCATGGGGGGCAGGTGACTCTGCGTTCAGAACGCAGTGCGTCGGGGAGACCCCGACGCCGCCTCCTCCGCGGACTTGGAAGTCAGGGCGAAACACAAATTTATGTCACACGTGGTCTTGGCACTGTCGTACTTCCGGTACGATATGGTTGCCCGCCCGAGGTTTCGGTGCTGGAACTCCGCGGCAGCCGATGACGGCTCGCAAGTCAATTCCCATAGTCAGATCGTTCAGACCAATTTCGCGGTGATTTCCAAAACACCCAAGCCTTAATGTCATCCCGGATCGTTACCGTCCCGAATATGCTCACCATCTTCAGGATGGTGCTCATCCCCGTATTTGTTACGCTCGTTTTCTACCAGCGCTTTCTCCTGGCGTTAGCTGCCTTTGTGGTTGCCGGCATAACAGATGGCCTCGACGGACTTCTGGCCCGCCGCTTCGATCAGAGGTCCCAACTTGGTACCGTACTCGACCCGATTGCCGACAAGTTAATGCTGGTCACGGCGTTTGTAGTGCTTTCTATGCGCAGCGTTTTTCCCCCGCCCGTCCCAAACCACTTACCTATTCCGTTTTGGGTGACCATCGCAGTGATTAGCAGAGACGTCTTCATTGTGGTCGGAGCGGCGGCGATCAATATCATGACCGGCTTTCGGGGATTTCGCCCTTCCTGGCTTGGCAAGGTCAACACAACGGTCCAAATAATCGCCATTGCCATCATCATGTTTGCCGCAAGCGTTCCCTACGGCACCGGTTACTACCTTCCCACCCTCTATGCAATAGTCTTTGCTCTGGTACTGCTTTCAGGCGCTCACTACGTCTTCTTTGCCTCAAAGCTTCTAAACGAGGATCGTAATCCCTCGCCTGAAGGTCCCCAGAAACGGTAAACGCCTTCGACTCCCGGCTAGACCTGTCAGAACAAAGTTGACAGCAACGGACTCAGGTATTATATTAACGCGGCGTTCAACCTATATGCTCGCCGCCAGTCTGAAGATTAAGCGGGCGGGTGTGGTAGTCGCTGCCACTCACTGAGGTTCAAACGAGCGCTAATTTGGTTTGTGGGAGATAAATACAAATGAGTAACAAGATAATTGGAATTGATTTGGGAACGACCAACTCCGTCGTTGCGGTGATGGAAGGCGGCGAACCGACGGTCATCACTAATTCGGAGGGAGGTCGCACCACCCCTTCGGTAGTGGCTTTTACCAAGGACGGGAGCCGGTTGGTTGGCCAGGTTGCCAAGAGGCAAGCGGTTACAAACCCCGAGAATACAGTCTATTCAATTAAACGATTTATGGGTCGTCGCTACAACGAAGTGACGGAAGAGATCAAGCAGGTGCCCTACAAAGTGCAAGGCGGCAGCGGCGACGTGCGCATCGCAGCTGGTGGCAAAGAATGGAGCCCGCCGGAGATCTCGGCAATCATCTTGCAGAAGATGAAACAATCGGCCGAGGATTATCTGGGACAGAAAATAGACAAAGCGGTGATTACCGTTCCTGCCTATTTCAATGATTCGCAACGTCAGGCGACTAAGGATGCCGGCAAGATTGCCGGTTTGGAAGTAATGCGTATCGTCAACGAGCCCACGGCCGCCGCGCTCGCTTATGGTTTGGACAAAAAGAAGGACGAAACTATCGCGGTGTTTGACTTTGGCGGTGGTACGTTTGACATCTCCATACTCGAAGTCGGCGAAGGCGTCGTCGAGGTCAAATCTACTAACGGCGACACCCACCTGGGAGGTGACGACATCGATGAGCGCCTGATCGAATGGATTATCGAAGAGTTTAAGCGCGATCAGGGCATCGACCTTTCAAGTGACAAGATGGCTTTGCAGCGGCTTAAGGAAGCTGCGGAGAAGGCGAAGATCGAGCTTTCCAGCACGATGGAAACTGAGATTAATCTTCCCTTCGTTACCGCGGACCAGTCTGGCCCCAAGCACCTGGCGATGAAACTTACGCGGTCCAAGTTTGAACAGTTGGCCGATCCAATCCTGCAACGGCTTCGTCCACCGGTGGAACAGGCCTTGAAAGACGCCGGACTCGACGCTAAGAAAATCGACGAAATAGTTTTGGTCGGCGGTTCCACACGTATTCCCAAAGTTCAGCAGTTGGTGCGAGATGCTTTCGGCAAGGAGCCGAACAAGAGCGTCAATCCTGACGAGGTGGTGGCCATCGGCGCAGCAGTTCAGGCAGGCGTGCTTTCCGGGGAAAAGACGGACATTTTGCTACTCGATGTTACGCCTCTAAGCTTGGGAATCGAGACTCTTGGGGGTGTTTTCACGAAGTTGATTGAGCGTAACACTACCATCCCCACCCGGAAGTCGGAGATCTTCTCCACAGCCTCAGACAACCAGACGTCAGTTGAGGTTCACGTGCTACAGGGTGAGCGCCAGATGGCTGGTGACAACCGCACTCTGGGCAAGTTTCACCTGGTTGGCATCCCCCCTGCACCTCGGGGAATGCCGCAAGTAGAAGTGACGTTTGACATCGATGCAAACGGGATCGTTAACGTGTCGGCGAAAGACATGGGTACGGGCCGCGAGCAGAAGATAACCATTACAGCGTCGTCTGGTCTGGCGAAGGACGAAATCGACAAGATGATGCGCGACGCCGAGTCTCACTCCGCGGACGACGCGAAGAAGCGCGAAGAAATCGAAGCACGCAACCGTCTGGACGGACTTACCTACCAGATGGAGAAGACGGTAAATGACAATCGTGAGAAAGTAGGTGCGGTGGCAGCAGAGGTGGAAGCGGCCATTGCCGAGGCAAAGACGGCGCTGCAGGAAGGTGGAACCGAAAAACTCAACGATGCCTTCAACAAACTGCAGGCCGCGTCTCACAAACTAGCTGAGGTACTCTACCAGCAAACCGCACCGCCCGAACCAGGCGCCGAAGCAACGGGCGAACAGGCGTCGGCCGCTGGCGCGTCGTCTTCCGGAGGTGGCGGCGAAGATAATGTCATTGACGCCGAATACGTCGACGTAGACGAGAACAAATAGGATTTCCGATTGCCTATTGCCGATTGGTCAGTGGCCCGAGTCGAGCCTGAATGCGAGATTAGAGGTTACAGGTCAATCGGCAATTGGCAATTGGAAGTCGGCAATGAAAGATGGCTAAACAGGATTACTACGAAGTGCTGGGTGTAAAGCGGAACGCTAAGCCTGAGGAGATCAAGAAGGCTTATCGAAGACTGGCGCGCAAATATCATCCAGACGTCAATCCGGGGGACAAGGCATCAGAAGAGCGCTTCAAGCTGACCACTGAAGCGCACGACGTGTTGTCAGACCCGAAGAAGCGCTCGGTCTACGATCGTTTTGGTCAGTACTCAGACAACCTGGCGGATGCGGCCGCGCGCGGTGCCGGACCCAGTACGGGGCGGGCTGGCGCGCCGGGGTTCGATTTCACCGGCTTCGATTGGGGAACATCTACAGGTTCCGGTGGCGGCACCAGTTTCAGGGATATTTTCTCGGATCTGTTTGGCGGGGGTGCTACAAAAGAGCACGAGGCTCCGCGGCCACAGCCAAAGCGTGGCGGCGACATAGAGATGCCCCTTGCGCTCTCGTTTGAAGAAGCCATTAATGGCCTCACTACGAACATTACGGTGAACCGTTCCGAACAATGTTCACGCTGCAATGGGGCTGGAGATATCGGTGGTCCGGTAATGATCTGTTCGACCTGCAAGGGCTCGGGCCAGGTGCAAAGGGCAGGTGGCCGTCTGCGGTTTGCGCAGGAGTGTACAGATTGTGAAGGTACCGGACGGAGGAGGCCGCCCTGCTCGCTCTGCAAGGGTAAGGGCACGTTGCCGAACACGGAAACGGTCAAGGTTCGGATCCCCGCCGGAGTTGAAACGGGTTCCCGCGTGAGGATCCCCGCCAAGGGGGAAGCAGGCCGTTTGGGTGCGCCTGCAGGTGATTTGCACATCAACACTAACGTCGGGCCGCACAAACACTTTACCCGCAAGGGTGACAATATTTATGTAACCGTGCCCATTACGGTCCCCGAGGCGGCGCTGGGAGCAAAGATCGAAGTACCTACCGTAGAGGGTAAGGCGCAATTGCGCATTCCTCCCGGCACTCAGTCAGGTCAAAAATTTCGACTGCGTCAGCGGGGCGCGCCATCCTTGCGCAAACCGGGAGCGAGAGGCGATCAGTTTGTGGAAGTGCAGGTGACGCTGCCGAAAGTGATCTCCGAAGAGACGAAAGAGCTTTTGCGGCAGTACTCGAAGATGAACTCCCAGAATCCGCGCGTGGAGATGGGGCTGGAATGAATTCGTAAATCGTAAATGGTAAATGGTAAATCGTAAGAGCCAAACCCAAGGACCTGATTTACCGAACTTACTAATTCACGATTTACGATTTACGATTCGCGTTAACATGAAGCGCAAGGCCAAGACATACACGATCAGCGCCGTTGCCGACCAGTATAACCTTCATCCGCAAACGCTGCGCATGTATGAACGTGAGGGTCTGTTAAAGCCATCGCGTTCGGAAGGCAATACTCGCCTCTACACCGATCCTGATCTCGAACGCCTCGAGCTGATACTCTCCCTGACGCGCGATCTTGGTGTGAACCTCGCTGGCGTGGAGATCATCCTTAACATGCGCGAGAAGATGGATGCGATGCAGCATGAGTTTGAGCGGTTTTTTCAATATCTGCAGTCCCACGCCGAAGAGTTTAGCAACTTCACCGAACCTCCGCCCGAAGGAAGCACTGAAGCGCTAGTTCCTTTCACTCGCGCCGCCTCGCCGCGGCGGCGTAGCGCTTCACGCGGGTAGCAAGTCTCAAAACTCATTGACCGCGACCTCGCACTCTGCTGCCGCACGACTTAACGCCACACGACTGGTCCATTCAATCCCCATAGACCCAACCGCGGTTTCGTCCAACTGGATTCCTTCCGAAGCGTTCGCCCATCGTCACCGCACAACTACGAGAACTTGAGTTATACCAACCTTGACCCCCGGCGAGACTTCGGAAAGAATCTTACTCGGTAGATGCTTATATGCGTTGGAGGGTCAAGGTCGTGGCTCGCTTTCACCCGATTGCTCCAAATGTAGGGGGACGTCCAATCGGGTTACTAAATCACTTCGGCGGAGGAAGGTGTGATGGATACAAAAAATGTATCGTTCGGTCGGGCTTTTTTGACTTCTCTGGCAGTTCTGCTTATGTCTTTTTTGGTCTCATGCTCATTTGAAGGCACATCAGGTTCAGCTGAAGTAACACGCTTTGGGAATTAGGATATGCCTGTAGTGGTGATAGGCACGTAAAGGAGATCGGGATCTGGATAGATGGATGGAGGTATGATA
>JACDCK010000247.1 GCA_013817595.1 Pyrinomonadaceae bacterium
ACCTGCCGCTGCCGGGTGGTGGATTCGTCGTCATTAACGAAACGACGCGTTCCGGTTCCGGGAGTTTCATGGCCATTACGGTCAACGGTGTGCGCCTCGTTATTCCGGGTCTGTCGGATGTTATTCTCGCCTCGGCGTCCTCCGACATCAACTGCGGGACATCACCTGGGCAACCCCAATAGTGCAGCTCGCGAGGTTAGAGTAACTAAAACAAAAGGTGTGTGGCTAAAAACCACACACCTTTTTTGCGTGCGCCCGGCAGCGCACTCTTACTAGGGAGTGAAAGTCTTCTACGAACCCGACTGGGGAATCGTTAGCCGGACGGCAAGGGTGTCCAGATGAGATCTGAAGGAAGCCGCAGTCAAAGCCCTGGCCCGAAGGATCCACGATGGGGTTGGATTCCTAATGGATGGCGAGTCACAGAGAAGTTGGGTGACGGATCCAAACGGCTTGTGGCTGAAGCCAAGGTGACGAGCTATGACATCAATCAACCAATCGGATTTGACGAGTTCCGATGAGATCACGCAGAGACTAACGCTGAAAGCGTTCGCTAATTCCAGCCCAGGGTTGCGTTTTGGCAACACTGGGTAGGTCCATTCAATTTCCTGAACACGCAACTCTGAAAGAGTTGCGTATTCCCGTCGGTGAGTTGTTTCGGTGACGAGAACCGGTCGCAACTCCTTCAGAGTTGCAAATATCGTTAGGGACTATCAACCCAGGGTTCAAAGCAACGCTCCCACCCCGCGCGGGCTGCCCGCGCGGGACCCCGGCCTGGGCTGGAATTAGCCACCGCTTTCAGCGTAATTGATGAGGTCGCGCTGCCTTCCGGCGCTTCCTGTTTCAAGGCATGTTGGATAAGTATCTGAAGCTTGTAGGTATGATCCTCTACGTCGCATTGGCAGGAGCCATCATTCACATTCAATGACATCACATCAGCGGTCATGAATCCGAAACGTAAAATGTGCCGATAACGGCTGGATTTCGGCGCATGAATGTATAGTTCGTTCCCGCCCGCCGAAGCACCGAAAATCTCTAACGATTGCTGCAAAGCAGGGTTGTAGTTAGTAAAGGAGCACTCATTTAAAGAACCTGCCACTAGCGGACGACTGAAAATGGGCCAGCAGTTCACATCTCATTTCAGCTTCTCGTATTCCCGTCTGGCCTCTTGCAGTCTGGGTATATCCGGGTCCGCATCTTTCCAGAGCGCGAAGAAATCCTGATAGGCTTGGCGCGCACGGGCTGTGTCGCCGCTCAAGGCTGCGGCGCGTGCACGTCCTAAGTGCGCGAGCGAGTATAAAGAAGAAGTGGATTGCCAGCCCCCGTGGTCGAGTATCTTCTGGAATTCGGCTGCGGCGTCCGCTCCGCTTTGTTGATTGAGGTATGACTGACCGCGTAGGTAGGCGATCTGGAAACGAGCGTATCCTTCATAAGGTCTGGTCGTCTCCAACAAGTGAATCGCCTGAGCCGGATTGCCTCTATGCAGTTCAATTCGGGCTTGAACGAGCGGCAGCAAGACTTTATTAAGTATGGTGTCTTTCGGAAAACGCTTGGTCAAATCACCAATGATAGTTTGTGTTTGGCTGAACTCCCCGCAGGTAGCCAGCGCGTTGCCCGCATTGACCATCGTCAGTGGCCTCTGCGAGATGCCGAGCGCCTTTGCGGTCTGCTCTTTCACCTGCGTGCAATCACCGAATAGAGCATCCCGCATTGCGCCTCCAACCGCAATCTGCGCTGCAACCTCTTTCAGGTCGCGGCGCTCTGCTAACTCAAAGGCGCGGTTAGAAAACTCTCTGGCTTTTCGCAACTGGCCTGAAAACGCCGCAGACTCGGCTTGCCAACCTTGAGCAACATATTCATCCGGCTTTCCGTTCACCCATTCAATCTGTTGCTTCATCGTCGTCGCATCACCCTGGACAAAAGCAATCCGATAAAGAATTCTGCGCATGGCTGTGGTTTCGAGCTTCTGTGCCTGCGCCTGCCCGATGATTTCCTTAGCCTCATCGAAGCGATTGAGGCCTAAGAAGGCGGCGGCTAAAAGCGAGTAGCCGGAAGCCGAACTCGGATTGAGGCGAATCGCCTCAGGCGCCGCTTCGAGTGCTTTATCGAATAGTCCAAGCTCGTTGTATTTAACAGCCAGATTGTTATGCGGCGAAGCGTCGCGCGGATACGTGCGCTTCCACAGATCTAATGTCTCAAGATACTTCTCCAACTCTCCAGTTACGTTGTCGTAGTAGCCCGCAGAGATATAAAGTCGTTCGCGCTCGCTGACTCGATCACGCAACTCGAATGCTTTTTGCGAGGCTTCGGCGGCAAGGTCATACTGCCTGCTGTTATAGTACATTGACGCCATCCGAGCATAAGCGAGCGCGAAATTAGGGTCTATTTCCGTCGCGCGTTTAAGAAATGGAATAGCTTCGAGATACTTGCCCTTTAATTGCTGTTCAACTCCCAGGGAGAAGGCTTTGAAGGCTTCAAGCGAAGAGGTTGTGGCCTGTTCAATCCGCGCGTCGAACTTCTGAATTGATTGAAGCGACTCGCCCAGCTTCTCTCTTAACTTCATCGCCGCTTCGCCAAGCGCATGAAGCACCTGCTCCTTGTTTTCAGCTTCCGCCTGTTCGCGTCCAATCGCGTCACCCGTCTGCGCATTCATAGCCTCCAGCGTGATAACGTAATGGTTTCCTAAGCTCGCAATCGAACCCACGAGCATTGCTTTCAATCCCTGACGCTGGCAAATCTCTCGCCCCACATCTCTATTTACGCGCTCGTCCGACGAGCGTCCCATGAACTTGAGCGCCTCGCGCACACGATCTTCGGAGAAGATATTTAGAAACGGGGATTGACCGAGTTGCACGGCCAGAGCTTGCTTGAGCGTTCCGTCAAAGACTGCGTCCCCGGTCGTGTTGACGAAATCCGTCAGCAGGATCGTGTCCTTTTCGGTCAAGGCGCGCGCGCCGCGGTAGTGAACGAAAAGGATCGCAGCCGCAACAACAATCACCGTGAGCGCGGCAATCAAGATCGCGCCTTTCTTGTGGCGCTTGATTCCGGTGACGACGTACTCGGCGCTCGACGTCTGGCGCGCGCCCGTCTTGCCCGTCACCGCGGCGTTATTGATCGCTTGCGTCGGCGCGCCCCCGCCCGTTTGCGTTGTCAGCGCGTCGGTTCTGTGCGGCGCAACGGAGCGTTCGAGTTCGCTCTGCAAATCCAACTCGCGGCGCAAATTCTTCAGATCAATCATTAAATCGCGCGCAGTTTGGTAGCGGCTTTCGCGGTCCTTGGTTAGAGCTTTTCGAACGATGCGTTGTAGTTCAACTGGGGCGTTGCGTGCGAAGGCCGCGAGCTGCGGAGGTTCTTGTTCTATTATCGAAACCATCACGTGACTTTTCGTCTCGCCCGTGAACGGCGGCCCTCCAGCGACCATCTCATAAGTCACCACACCAAGGCTCCAGATGTCGGTGCGGGCATCCTGGTCTACGCCGCGCACTTGCTCAGGCGACATGTACCGGGCCGTACCCATGACCGTACCGGGGTCCGTCCTAACCAAACCGCGGGTCTGGGCTTCGGTATCGACAGCAACGTTCTGCTCTTCGGTGAGCTTGGCCAATCCGAAGTCGAGAACCTTAACGTAACCGTCACTGCGCAGCATGATGTTCTCTGGCTTGATGTCACGATGCACGATGCCTGCCGCATGTGCCGCGGAAAGTGCGCTTGCCACCTGGATAGCGACCTCCAGCGCCTCATCGAGTTTCATCCGCACGTTCTTGAGCCGTTCGCGCAGAGTTTCGCCTTCAATGAACTCAGTGGCGATGAAGTGAACGGCATCAGCTTGATCAATCTCGTAAATGGTGATGATGTTTGGGTGATTGAGTGCCGAGGCAGACTGCGCTTCTTGCACGAAGCGCTGCATGCGCTGCTGCCGTGAAGCGATCTCTTCATCCAGTATCTTCAAAGC
>JACDCK010000054.1 GCA_013817595.1 Pyrinomonadaceae bacterium
CCCCCGCTCAAGCTGCAAATTTGCTGTGCTTGAATTGCCAATTCAAGGTTGAGTGGCGGCGAATCTAGAGCGGGGGCGCGCTCCGCTTTGCCCCCTTCCTTACCTGCAAGGTAGCCGGCCTTGAGTCGTCTTTTTAGGATTAATCAATCGGCAATTGGCAATTGGAAATCGGCGATGAACTACGTTGAGTTACATGCGCGGTCAGCATTCAGCTTTTTGGAGGGCGCTGCGGTGCCGGAAGAATTGATAGCTGCCTGTGCGGAGCTGCAAATGCCGGCGATGGCGCTGTTGGATCGAGACGGTGTGTACGGGGCGCCGCGTTTTCACATGGCGGCAAAGAAGAATGGGGTCAAGGCCCATATCGGGGCGGAAATAACTGTCCAAAGTCCAAAGTCCAAAGTCCAAGGTCAAAGCCAGGAGAATGCCGAACATCCCGACATCCAACGTCAAAAGAAGAACTTAGGACTTTGGACTTTGGACGTTGGACAAAAAAGCTCCCCCGCGTATCACCCCGTCGTAACGATACCTGTCCTGGTTCGCAACCGCACTGGCTATCAGAATCTCTGTCGACTTATCACCCTGATGAAACTGCGGGTGCCGAAGCACGCAAAACCCGGTGAGTGTGCGGTCACTACTGATGAACTGGCGGCACATGCCCAAGGGTTGATTTGTTTGACTGGCGGAGAGCAGGGGCCGCTGGGGGCGGGAGACGGGAAGACGCGGGGATGGGGAGACCGGGAGAACGCGTTGAGAACTGGCGAATGGTTGTTGGACGTTTTCGGGAAAGGGAATGTTTATGCCGAGTTGCAGCGCCATTTTAATCGCGCGGAAGAGGCGCGCAATCAGGCAGTGGTACAGCTGGCGAAGCGGTTGAAGCTGCCGCTGCTCGCCACCAACGGTGTTTACCATGCGACTCCTGCGCAACGCGAAGTTGCTGACGTCTTTACCTGCCTCAGAAATCATGTGCGTCTGGAAAACGCTGGGCAGTTGCTGGCAAACAATTCCGAGCGGTATCTGAAGTCGGCGCAGACGATGATGAAGCTCTTCGCTGATTTGCCGGAGGCAATCGCCAATACTCTCGAGCTCTCTTCACGGCTGAAGTTCTCCCTCGCGGATCTCGGTTACGAGTTTCCCAAATATCCCGTGCCCGCCGGCGAGACAATGATGTCGTTTCTGCGTAAGCGCACAGACGAAGGCGCGCGGTTGCGTTACACCGGCCAGAACAGCGCACCGACATATGAGCACGCGCGGCTGCAGATCGATCGCGAGTTGCTCCTGATCGAGAAACTCAAACTCGAAGGTTACTTCCTGATCGTCTGGGAGATTGTTCGGTTTTGCCGGCAGCAGGGAATTCTGATTCAGGGGCGCGGCTCAGCTGCAAACAGTGCTGTTTGTTACTCACTGGGAATTACGGCCGTTGATCCCGTAGGCATGGAACTCTTATTCGAGCGTTTTCTTTCTGAAGAGCGGGGCGAATGGCCCGACATCGATCTCGACCTGCCGAGTGGCGACCAGCGTGAGCGTGCAATTCAATATGTTTATGAGCGCTACGGAAAACTGGGTGCGGCAATGACTGCAAATGTCATCACTTACCGCGGGCGCTCAGCAGCGCGCGAAGTGGGCAAGGTGCTCGGTTTTGACGACGCCATACTGGACCGTCTTTCCAGCCTGGTGCAGACCTGGGAATGGAAGGATCCAAATGACTCCACGAGGCGGCAGTTTCGCGATGCAGGACTGGATCTTCGCAACCCTCGCATTAAAAAGTTCTTTCAGCTTTATCAGTCGGTGCAGGATTTGCCGCGGCATCTGGGCCAGCATTCCGGCGGCATGGTGATCTGCCAGGGTCAGCTTGATTCTGTGGTGCCGCTCGAGCCGGCTGCCATGCCTGGTCGGGTAGTTGTGCAATGGGACAAAGAGGATTGTGCCGACCTGGGCCTGATTAAAGTGGACCTACTCGGGCTGGGAATGATGGCCGTGCTGGAAGATTCGATCCAGTTGATCCGCGCCGCTTATGGAGAAGAAGTTACCCTCGCTCATCTGCCACAGGATGACCCGTTAGTTTATGCCGCATTACAAAAGGCCGACACGATTGGCCTGTTCCAGGTGGAAAGCCGGGCACAGATGTCGTGTCTCCCGCGCCTGCGCCCACAAAAGTTCTACGACATCGTGGTCCAGGTAGCCATCATTCGTCCCGGTCCGATTGTCGGCAATATGGTTCATCCGTATCTAAAACGCAGGCAGGGTCGGGAGCCGGTTATTTATCCTCATCCTTCGCTCGAGCCGGCCTTAAAACGCACCCTGGGAGTGCCCCTTTTTCAGGAACAACTTCTGAAGATGGCGATGACCTGCGCGAACTTTTCCGGCGGGGAAGCGGAAGAGCTGCGGCGCGCGTTTGGTTTTAAACGATCGGAAGCGCGTATGAAAGAAGTTGAGGTAAAGCTGCGTCTGGGCATGAAGCGCAATGGTATCGCGGGCAAAGCCCAGGACGAGATCGTGCAAGCGATCACTTCTTTTGCGCTTTATGGCTTTCCTGAATCACATGCCGCCAGTTTTGCTTTGATTGCTTACGCCAGCGCTTATCTCAAGTGTCATTATCTCGCAGCCTTCACGGCCGCGATTTTGAATAACCAGCCGATGGGTTTTTATCAACCATTCACAATCATCAAAGATGCACAGCGACACGGGTTGAAAGTGAGACCCGTGGATGTGACGCGCTCGGATTGGTTGTGCACGATTGAAGAGGAAACGGAGGTACAGGGAGAGGGGGAGTTGCGGAGATGCGGAGACGGGGAGATGCGGAGAAGGGGAGATGAGGAGACGGGGAGATGCGGAGACGGGGAGACGGGGAGACAGGGGGAACCGGAGACATTTATGAATCGTGAGAATGAGCTATCAGATCGTCGCCCTGCTATAGTCGTGTCGCCACATCGCCCCGTCTCCCCGTCGCCCCGTCTCCTCGTCCTACGCCTCGGCTTGAGATACGTAAAAAGTCTTAGCGAATCCTCAGGGCAAGCCATCGAACGCGAGAGAAAAGCAAGTCCTTTCCTGAGTTTTGATGATCTACGCAATCGCGTACCCGAACTGCGAAAAGATGAATTGCGCAAGCTGGCCTCGGTGGGCGCGCTGAATTTCATTCAAGAAAGTCCAATGTCCAATGTCCAACGTTCAAAGTCAAAAACACGAGCAGCAGAACAGACGTTGGACGTTGGACATTGGACTTTGGACCAAGGAACAAATCGTCGCGACGCTCTGTGGCAAGTAGAACGCGTCGCTCGGCCAGCCGGCCCCTTGTACCAGGAGCTGCATGAACCTGATAGCAAGTCGCCTCTGGCCCCTATGACTTTACCGGAAAAGCTGGATGCAGACTTTCGGGGCACTGGGTTAACAATCGGGCGGCATCCAGTTGCCCACCATCGGAGTGAGTTAAATAAGCTGGGAGCTTCGCGCGCGTTCGATATTGGCACGATGCGTAATGGCAGTGAAGTTCGTGTTGCCGGCTGGGTCATTGTCCGCCAGCGCCCTGGCACAGCAAAGGGGTTTGTTTTTCTAACTTTGGAGGACGAGACTGGAATTGCCAACATCATCATCACGCCCCAGCTTTTCAGTAAGAACCGTCTGGTGTTGGTGGACCACCCTTTTCTTTTAATCGAGGGTACTCTGCAGAACCAGGACCACGTCGTCTCAGTCAAAGCAAAGCGAGTCAGGCCGCTTTCCTTCAAAGTGGCCGGCGCTCCTTCGTATGACTTTCATTGAAGCGTTCGGCCGGCGCCCGGGGATGTTGACTTCAAGCATTGAAGGTATAAACTCGCCGCAATTTTAGCCGGGTACTCAGCGTAGCGCGACCACGCAAAACTCAAGACTCAGGGGAAGTTCACATTTCGGGAAGCGGCAACCATCTCAGGCAGTAGTGTTCAACTGAAAAGCGTATCGCCAATTGCGTCCTGACCTTCCAACTTTTCAATCACCCCAAAGCAGAAGACACATGAAGATAAACTATCCGGCAGTGCTCGTGGCTGCAATCCTGCACTGGATCCTCGGGGCAGTCTGGTACGGTATATTCACAAACAAATTTGTGGAGCTAATGGCTTGGACCCCTCAGCAACTCAGCGAACTGGAGAGCCAAAGTCATACGAAAGAGTATGTCCTGGCCTTTCTTTCATCCCTGGTGCTGGTCTACGTGCTCGCACACTTTATGCGGTATACGAAGGCCACCAACCTGGTTGGTGGCCTTCAGACAGCATTCTGGCTTTGGCTAGGCTTTGTTGCCACGTCACAGATAGCCACAGTGATTTTTGAGGGACGCAAGCCTGGTCTGTATCTCTTAAATATCGGCTATCAGCTTGTTGCCTGTTTGGTCGCAGGAGGACTGCTGGCAATCTGGAAACCTCGCGCAGCCGCTGATCCAGCAATTCAACCGGCTTGAGATGCGAACTGTCACGCCTTTACGGCGGCAAATGCAATTCAACTCAATTTGCCACCTAACGCTGCGCACAGCGCTCAGCCCGTATCCAAACCAACTTCAGCGCCGGTTTGCTCGCGCCGGCGCTGTTTCGACCTTCCGTTTCTCACGATAAAGACTCTTGAAAGATGATAGGAATCAAGTAAACTTCGGTCGAAATGTCGAAGTCGATCATCGGCGAGCAGATATGGGCCGAGATTACCGAGGTCCAAAAGGCTGAAGCTGTCCGTAGTGGTCGCGCAACTTTGAAACAGCTGACCGAAGGCTTGCTGGACGGTTCAGATGAATTACGCCATGCCTGCCGAGAGTATCTCGCTCATACCGATTCCGGTAAAAACCTTTCTGAAGAAACTGACCCCAGACTCGACAAAGTCCTAAAGAAACGAACCTCATCGAAAAGGAAAAGGAAAGTTCTCAGCATGAAGAAGCCGAAGCCTCGATTCGGCTTGCCGGAGGGTTTTACGCCCCGTTTGCAACAGTACGGTAGAAGCGTTCTGCTTGAAGACAATGTCTATAGTCTTCCCAGCGGACAAGAGTTCATACCCAAATATCCAACCGGAACTCTGGGCATGCTTCGCCACCTGTATGCGCTATTGACCGTGGAACAATTCGAAGGTGGCCGCCGGGGATCCGTTTATGTTCGCACCGATGGAAAGATTTTCGACTACAGTGTGGATCACGCAGATCTGTTACGTGACATGTTCGACACTGGGTACACGATTTATGATTTGAAACGGACCGGAAGATATGCGCCGAATGCCCGGGCAAAAAAGAGACAAAAGAGAGATCTAAAACCGCGTAGACTGGCCATACTGTGAGAAATTAGGTTTGCGATAGCAGAACCGGTTGAGTAGGCTTACAGACTAGGCTGATTTAACGGCCTGTTTGGCTGGAGACTCGATTAGCCCCTGAACCACCTGGGCCACCTGTGAGAGGGGTTCTGGCTTTCTCAGAAATGCGTCAGCACCGCAGCGCCTGGCTTCATCCTCCATCTCGGTGGAACCGTACGCAGTGAGCACGATGATTCGCGTTTCGGGGTGACGGTGGTGAGCCAGTTTGATAACGCTAAGCCCGTCCGGGTCACGGGTTGTGCCTAGCCTTAGGTCCTGGATGATCACCTGATATTCAGAGCTTTCCACCAACTTCTCGGCTTCTTCAATTTCTCTGGCGGTATCGACTTTAAACCCGTGCAGGGAGAAATACTCGCTCATGGAAAAGCAGATCGATTCCTCGTCGTCAACAACTAACAAGCGAGGCTTCCGCGGCTCCTCTTCAGTTGAGTTGTCATGTATGCCGAGCATGCGCTTTAAACGTCCTGACAGTTTCGTAGATGTCCAAATCGAGTTTGCTTCACACTCGTTTCCAGGCAAACGGTGTCAGCGCTGGGACCCTTTCAACTCCTCCAAACGCGTCAGCATCCGATCAGGCCGGCAAAGGACTCAAGAGAAAGCGCGAAGGGTGGAAATGACTTACTGCCCGGCCCAGTTGCTATATCGCCATAGCAGCCCGCACATTAGGTCTTTGCGGTATTAGTGGTTGAGTGTTACGCGACGGCGAAGCAGGCTTGGTAATTATGTATAACAAGACTTCACAGACCTCACGAGTGCCCGTCCCAATCGTATTACCCTTCTCATCCTGCAGGGCGTAGATCTTGCCATTGACATCTAAGGGCAGAATTGTTGGCGCAATGTACATTAGACTTGCTCAGCCGCCCGCAACCACGTCACCGGCGGCTGCACTTTTCAATTGTCCCTAGGGGCAACTTTGACAGCAGCTACGCTTAGTTCTGTTGGCGAACTCGTAGCCATGGCGCACAGTAGATTGGCACGCCTTCCACTGAGCAAACATTGGGCCACAAAGCTTTATTCCATTTGCCCACCAAATCCCCCCCTTCTAATAGGTATTTTGCCAGACCCATCCGAAGCCCTCAACTAGCGGTCTGAGATTCAGACTCGCATTCTAGACTCTGGACGAATTGAGTTGATACTTCTTAATTTTCTGATACAGCGAGCTGCGCGGTATGCCTAATCTTGAGGCCGCCTTCTCTACTCGCCCCTCTTCCTCGTGCAAGACTCTCTCAATGTGCTGCTTCTCTAGCTCGTTGAGAGTCAAAGTCGAGTCGAGATAGGAGGCCCGGTGCCTCGCGTGGCCGTCGAAGTGGAGGTCCTGCAACCGGATATTTTTTTGTTCACTTAGCAGTACCGCACGTTCGATTACGTTACGGAGTTCCCTGACATTGCCAGGCCAGGAGTATGCTTGCAATGCTTTGATTGAATCCGGCTCGAGCTGAATCTCGCCCCGGCCGAGATCGGTAGCCAGCTTATCGAGAAGATAGTGGGCCATGATCGGGATATCTTCGATGCGCTCTCGCAATGAAGGAAAGGCCAGCGGTATTGTGCTAACGCGAAAGTAGAGATCATCTCTGAAGGTTTTCTCGCGCACCAGTTGGCCAATATCCTGATGAGTAGCGGCAATCAGGCGGACATCCACTTGCCTGTCTCTGACGTCTCCTACTCTGCGAAAGCGCTTGTCTTCCAGCACCTTAAGCAGCTTCGGCTGAATCTGAAGATCAACGTCGCCAATCTCGTCGAGGAAGATCGTTCCCCGATGAGCCACCTCAAACAAACCCTGTTTGGACGCGGTGGCGCTAGTAAACGCGCCTTTCTCGTGACCAAAAAGTTCGGTTTCCAGCAGCTCCCGCGACAAACCCGCGCAGTTTAAATCTACAAATGCTTCTTCGGCTCGCGGACTATTATCGTGCAACCATCGTGCGAGCACACCTTTGCCGGTGCCCGTCTCACCAAGAAGTAGAACTGGGCTTTCAGTCGCCAAAACTCGCTTTGCCTGCTCTGCCAAAGCGCGAATACTTGGGCTTACTCCGATAAACGGATCAACCGCGTGTCGCACCTGGCGAGATCTGCTGGCGAGTTGTTTATGGCGGTTCCGCTGATTCTCCAGCAGGCGCTTAAGAATAATCATGAGTGCCGGCAACTCCAGCGGCTTAGTTAGAAACTGCTCTGCCCCCTCCTTAATGGCCCTGACCGCGAGGTCGATCGAACCGTGTGCCGTCAGAATAAGCAGGGGAATATGCGGGTTGATTTCTTTTAGGCGAGGCAGAAGATCCAGGGCCGTGCCGTCCGGAAGCATGTAGTCGGCAATGACAATATCGGGTCGCGATGTTCTAAAAAGTTCCTGCGCTTCCCGGCAACTTTCGGCTTCGTCAATCTCATAGCCTTGAAGCTCAAGAAAATCTCTTATGCCGAAGCGCAACCCAGACTCGTCATCCACAATCAGTATCCGATTTCTAGCCATCCACGATCTCCTCCTCGGGCGGCAGCGGGAATCTCGCCGTCATACAGGCGCCAGCTACGGGGTTGTTGCCGGCGATCAGCTTGCCGCCATGCTCGCCCATGATTCTCTCTGCTATGGCGAGCCCAAGCCCCGTACCGCCTCGGCGCTTTGAAAAGAAGGGTTCGAAAATCTTCGGCTTGTCTTCATCCAAAATGCCCGGACCGCAATCCTTCACGGAGCAGTCAATCCAACGCTGCTGAGATTCGTGAACTTCGCAAGCTTCAACACTCACGGTGGCTCCTGACGGCGAATGCTGGATAGCGTTTTCAATCAGGTTTACAAAGACTTTTGACAATCTTCTGCGATCAACCATCAACTTCGGCACCGGATCCTTAATATTATTCACCAGGCTTACTTGAGCAACCTCGGCCGCCGGCAAGCATGAGCGCAGCGACTTGGTTATGACCTCGTCGACCGACAATTTATAGAAATCGCCCTTGAACGGCTTGCCATACTCAAGTAGTTCTTCCATGAGAACTGTGAGCCGTCCTACCTCGTCCCGCAGCACGTCTGTGTACCGGAGATACTCCGTCCGGTCGCTAAAGCGGGTCTCGAAGGCGTCCAGGATTGAAGAAATGCCGAACAAGGGATTCCTAACTTCGTGTGCGACGCCGGCGACCAGAGACCCGAGCAAAGACATCATTTCGCCCTGACGCAGCGAGGCCTCTAGTTCGGTTCTCTTTGTAATATCCTGGGCGATGAGGATCGCTCGCTCCCCAACTGAGCCGAATTCTTGAATCAGATACAGAGTTATTGCCCACGTTTTTCCGTTGGTCTCGTCTTTAACTTCAGCTGCACTCGAACCGTCGTTATCACGAATACTTTTGATGAGTTCGGAAGCCTTCTTCCACGGCTGACTGTTCTCCAGGTCGGCAATGTCGCAGCCGGCAACCAATTCCGCGTCTAGTCCAGCGATTTCCTCCGCCGCCTGGTTTAGCCGCTTAATATGGCCCTCTAAGTCAACGATCAATACGGGGAAATCGATGGCATTGAAGGTTTGACGCCATTCCATCGCAGACTGTTGAAGGGAAGCGTGCAAACTTAGCTGCTTCTCGTCCAGTAGTTTCCGCTCGCTGACGTCGTTAGCGATTACTAGCCGCGCCGTGCTTCCCTTGAAGGCAACAGGATGCGAGGTCATCTCAACGTAGATGATGCTGTTGTCTTTCCGACGGTGGCGCCAAGGGCTGGAGATAAGCGGTTCATCAATGTCAGTTGGAGTTTTGATCATGAGGGCCGGGGTCTCCTCGGTGGAGCGAATGTCTTCGACAGTCATCGACAGAAACTCCTCACGATCGTACCCATAGGTGCGAATGGCGGCTTTGTTTACGGCAAGGAACGTAAGAGTCTCTTCGTCGTAAACGAACATCGGCTGCGGAGTAGATTCAAACAACCGCCAGTAACGCTCGTCGGAATCGCGAAGGGCAAGCTCGATCTGCTTCCGGTCGGTGATATCGCGAGCCACGCCGCGAAGACCTATTGTGTCGCCTTGTCTATCCTTGGTCGGAGAGGTGACGATTTCGAGCCAGCGCTGTCGACCGTTGGCATCTGCAGTCCGGAATTGGAGATTGTCGTGTGGCTCAAGCTGCTTAAAAGTTCCCGTAAGTCCGGAGTCTTGAGTTTTGATCTTGAATGCGTCAGTGAAGCGCATACCCAGGAGCTCTTCGGGCCCCACGCCAAGAAAGTGGGCCCCTGCCGCGTTAATTCCCGTCAAACCCCCTTCCATGTTCTGCGTGAAAATAATGTCACTGGCTTGCTCGACTAAATCACGATACAGATCACGATAATTGGCCTCAAGTTTTGAACGTTCCAGTAATCTGGAGACCTTCGCAATTAGTCGCGTTGAGTCAAAAGGCAATTCAAGGTAATCGTCGGCTCCTGATTCAAGTCCCTCAATAACACTTTCGGTGTCCCGTCGACGGGCGCTAACCAGGAGGATCGGGGTGGAACGCAGCACCGAGTCCTGTCGAATAAGCCGGCAAAACTCTATTCCATTTACCCGAGGCATGGGCACGTAGCTAACCACGACATCCGGGCGCTTGTCCTTGGCGACATCGAACGCCTCGTGGCCGTCGCCCGCGGTGATTACTTCATAGCCTGCTTTACGCAGCAGGCTATCCATCAACCCCAACTGTTCGGGTATGTCGTTGACTATCAGCACCGTTTCTTCCCGGTGCCCGTTGTTAGAATAGTGTACCCGACGCATCAAAGGTTTTAACCCCCATCGCTTAACGTTTTTAAGAGGCTAAAACTAGAGAATCAAGCTCTAGAGTGCGGAGGGTTGTGGTTCGACCTTAAGCCGACATCAACCCGAACTGATTGGGTTTTCGACGTCCGAAATTATAGCACACGCCGTTCTGACCGAACCAAAGAGTTTTGCGAGAGACAGCCTCCCCGCAAAACCATGCCACCGGTTCCTTTTCGCCCAACTTCATTCGCTACTTCTTAGCTTTCTATTAAGGGTCGTTTTCCGGCATAGGGTTCAACTATTTGATGCTTTTTGATCACTATTCACCATAAGAGCCACTCTGCTCCTAACCACCAGAGTCTGCAGACGTGAAGCGTGACTTCCCGGCAAGCCTCGAGGGATTCATGGACGATCTAGGGTGACCTTCGTGCAACTCTCACGGTTCTGATGTTTGACCGAGTTAAAGAAAAACCACTTGACGCCGGGTGCGTTCGTCGGTACGTTGCGAAGAAATTCAATGGTGGCGCTCTAGGGCTGCGCGTCTATAGGTGGTGCAAATGAACGAAGAGTTGGAAACATCCGCTCGGTTTGACCGGCGCCCGTGGGGCACTTTTACGGTGCTCGATGAGGGTAAAGACTTCAAGGTCAAGCGAATTGAAGTCTTGCCTGGCAAACGATTGAGTTATCAGAAGCACTCGCAGAGAGCGGAGCACTGGGTCGTGGTGCAGGGAACAGCGAAAGTAACACTTGACGATGATGAGATTGTTGTTCGCCCTGGCCAGGCCATCGACATTGCTATTGGCGCCGCACACCGGGTGGAAAATCCCGGCGAGGAGACCCTTCTTTTCATCGAAGTCCAGCGTGGCGCTTATCTTGGTGAAGACGACATCATACGTTTGGAGGACGACTTCGGACGAACAGCTCCTAAATCGCTAAGTGAATAAATAACTAGCCTGGTGGAACAAATGCTGATTTACAGGATATTGAGACCAACTATTCGCAACGCGGGCTATTTGAAGTAAACAAACAGCGCACTGTAAGAGGGGATCACCCTGAAACATTGCGCCGTTGTTTTAACCCGATGTCGCACGTTGGTACCCACGCGCAACAGTCAAGTCTATGCGACGCATTCTAGTGAGCAACTCGGGTCCACGTCAACAGACGAAGGCCAAAAAAAACAGATGTGGGCCATCGACAGTGAATAAGACTTTTAAGCGATGCTTTGCGTAGAGTTTAGACGCGTAAGAGACTGAACTTAAATCCATGCTAGCTACTCTGGAGGACAGACCCGCCGTACAAAAGGCAGAGGCCGGCCCGGTAGACCACGCCGAGGAAACCGCGACATCTGAGCCGCAGGGTTTATGGGATGCTATCCGCGAGTCGTTGCGGGGTACACACCGCGACTACACCAAAGGGCCTATCGGACGCTCCATTATCCTGCTCGCGATTCCGATGGTGCTGGAGATGCTCATGGAGAGCGTCTTTGCAGTTGTCGATATCTTTTGGGTGGCCCACCTCGGCCCCGATGCAGTTGCCACAGTCGGTCTGACCGAGTCGATGTTGACACTGATGTATGCCGTGGCGATTGGTTTGGGTGTGGGGGCTACCGCGATGGTGGCCCGCCGCATCGGGGAACGCAACCCGGAGGGGGCGGCGCGTGCGGCTGTGCAAGCCATCGCCCTGGGCGTCATTGTTTCGATTGTAGTTGCTGTCATAGGAGTCTCTTTTGCTGACAAGCTTTTGGCGATGATGGGTGGCTCACCATGGGTCCTCGAACGTGGATCCGGATTTACCAAGGTTATGTTTGCGGGAAATGCCAGCATTCTTTTGCTGTTTTTGATCAACGCCATCTTTCGTGGGGCCGGCGACGCAGCCATTGCGATGCGGGTGCTCTTGCTGGCGAACGCCATCAACATTCTGCTCGGCCCGTGCCTCATCTTCGGCCTCGGCCCTTTTCCGGAACTTGGTGTGACCGGCGCTGCAGTGGCCACCAATATCGGACGTGGTACCGGAGTGCTCTATGCCTTCAGTCGCTTGATCCGTTCGGGTGGCCGATTTGACATCACCTGGGCGCTGGTAAAACTCGAACCCACGATCATGGCACGCTTGATACGACTCTCAGCTACAGCCACTTTCCAGGTGTTCATTGGAATGGCGAGCTGGATTGGTTTGGTTTTTACAATAGCGAGATTTGGCAGCGAAGCCCTGGCTGGCTACACAATCGGCATTCGGGTAATCATCTTTGCGCTTTTGCCTTCCTGGGGGATGGCGAACGCCGCTGCGACGATGGTGGGTCAGGCTCTGGGGGCAAAGAAGCCGGAGCGCGCCGAGCAGGCAGTCTGGCGGGCCGGTTTCTATAACATGATTTGTCTCGGGATAGTAGGACTTGTGTTTGTGTTATTCGCGCGGCAGATCATTGGTCTATTTACCGAGGATCCAAACGTCGTACCCTACGGCGTGGATTGTCTGCGCATCGTTGCCTACGGATTTCTTTTCTACGCCTACGGCATGGTGATTACCCAGTCATTCAACGGCGCGGGCGACACCTGGACACCGACGATTATTAATCTATTTGTATTCTGGTTGTGGGAGCTGCCGCTGGCCTACACGCTGGCGATTATTCTTGGTCTCGGCCCCCGCGGAGTGTTTCTGGCAATCATGATTGCGTTCTCAAGTCTGGCGGTCGTCAGCGCCTTAGTCTTCCGTCGCGGAAGATGGAAGACACGAGTTGTGTGAAAACGATTCTTCAA
>JACDCK010000248.1 GCA_013817595.1 Pyrinomonadaceae bacterium
CTCCTGAGGTGCGTGCGGCGAAGGAACTCGCACGCCGTTACCGGCTGCCGTTCATTGAATTGCTGCCTACCGATCAGGACTCGCCAGTTGATTACGACCTCTTCAACGAGATTCCGGTTGACTTGATGGTGCGTCACCAATTTCTCCCGCTGAAACGTGACGGAAGAGGTCTGCACCTCGCCATGGCGGATCCGACGGACCTGGAACGTCTGGATGAACTCGCGAACGCGCTTCATACGCGCATCGTTCCGCATGTGGCAACTGCCGGCGCGATCGAAGTGATCTTGCGCCGAGGCGACGCCACGCAGCGTGTGCTGCAGGAAGCGGCATCAGGATTCCGCATCTCACTGGTTAGAGAGACGGAGCACGGCGAAGAAGTACTGGATTTGGATCGTCTGGCGACTGATTCGGAGATGTCGCCAATCATCAAGCTTGTTGACACGATCATTTATAACGCCATGGAGTCGCGCGCCTCTGACATTCACATTGAGACGCGCGATACCGAGGTACAAGTCAAATATCGCATAGATGGCGCTCTCTACGCGAAAGTCGATCCGATTGACCTCGCCTATAATCAGACGTTGATCTCGCGCATCAAGGTGATGTCGGAGTTGGATATTGCCGAGCGGCGCGTGCCGCAAGACGGACGTTTCAGAGTTCGCTACAAAGGCCGCAATGTCGACTTTCGTGTTTCCATCATGCCCACCATCCACGGTGAAGATGCCGTCATTCGTATTCTCGACAAGGAACAGATCAACGAGGCCTTTAAGAATCTCAATTTGGATGTGGTCGGGTTTGCCGAAGAGGATCTGAGAAAGTTTCGCCACTACATCGCTGAGCCTTACGGCATGGTGCTGGTGACGGGGCCTACCGGTTCGGGAAAAACCACAACACTCTATGCCGCGCTAAACGAGATCCGAAACGAAGAAGACAAGATTGTTACGATTGAGGACCCGGTTGAGTATCAGTTGCACGGTATCACTCAGATTCCGGTCAATGAAAAGAAGGGCCTGACCTTCGATCGCGGATTGCGTTCAATTTTGCGGCACGACCCCGACAAGATCATGGTCGGCGAGATACGCGACACTGAGACTGCGCAGATCGCTATTCAATCAGCGCTGACCGGTCACCTTGTGTTTACTACCGTGCACGCGAACAACGTCATCGATGTGATCGGTCGCTTTCTCAACATGGGAGTTGAACCTTACAACTTCGTATCCTCGCTCAACTGCGTGTTGGCGCAACGGTTGATTCGGATGCTCTGTCCTTATTGTAAGCGCGGTCACCATGCAACTGATGTAGAACTGGAAGAGTCCGGCCTGCGACCCGAGGAGCATCGTGAAACCGTTTTTTATTTGAACGTGGGCTGCGATGCCTGCAACCACACGGGTTACCGCGGGCGAACCGCAATACATGAGTTGCTCGACCTTTCCGACAACATCCGTGAAATGATCGTGGAGCGAAGACCGGGCTCGGAAGTCCGCAGGGCGGCGGTGGCCGAGGGGCTCACCAGCCTGCGCGAATCGGCCTTGAAGAAGGTTTTCGCGGGCGTTTCCACGCTCCACGAAATCAATCGTGTGACCTTCGTAGAAGAAGTCAGCGCGGCCAAATAGCCGGTTTTGTTCAGCCGTAGGGCTGACAAACGCCTGACGGAGTATGCGTCTTAAAACCATCCGGGTTTTAGGAACTGAATTTTCCGGCTTGCGTTTAACCAAAACGGGTCAGGAACTGTTGCATCTTGACCGCTGGAGCGGCATTATTAGGGCGCTTCAGGAGTTCCACCTACCCTAAATAAGTAAGAGAGAGACTGCCATGAGACTCAAGACCCAACCTCAAATATTAGTTTCGTTCCTGCTCACCTTCTGTTTACTGCTATTGCCGGTTACGGCGCTGGCTAAGAAAGGTGAAAAGAATTTCAAACGCGGAATGCAGCATGAGCAGGCACAGCAGTGGGAGAAGGCAGCCCAGGAGTTCATGCTGGCGGTTGCTGCCAACCCCGCTGATGCGGAGTATCAGCTTCATTTCCGCCGCGCGAGCTTTAACGCCTCCCAATCGTTCATGCAACAGGGACGAGCGTTGGCAGAGCAGCGCGACTATGTCGGAGCCTACAATGCCTTTCGACAGGCATATGGCTACGACGCTGTGAACGAGCTCGCCGTTTCTGAAATGGAACGGATGCTTCGACTTCAGAGCGTGAAGGACGGAACTAACGGTTCTGGCAACGGTCACGGATCCAAGAATGGTGAGTTGCCGGACAGTGGCACACTCACTACCAGCGGGGCCCAGGCAGAGGAGCCGGTGGTGCCCTCGTCGCGCGTAGAACAGCTTCGTGTCATCAGCTACAGCGGTGATTTTAAGGCCTTTGTTCGCAGTCTTGCTGAACAACTTCAACTTAATGTCGTCTTTGACCGGCAGTCCTTTGCGCAACCCCGCACCATCGACATCAATCTGCGTGACGTCACCACGGCCCAGGCTCTCGACTACATCTTTTTGCAGGAAGGCTTATTTTTCCAGAAACTTAGCCGGCGCACGATTCTGGTTGCCGATCAAACTCGGCGGCCGCAGTACCAGCAGCTGGTCCTCCGCACTTTCTTCCTCTCAAACATGAAACCGACCGATGCGCGTACGCTCATCCAGCAGGCAATCCCGCCATCAGTAGGACGTCCGCAGACCATCGTGGTCCCTGATGACGCTACCAACAGTCTCACGGTCCGTGACACAGCGGAGAACGTCAGGCTTATTGGCGACCTGCTCCAGAGTATCGATAAGGATCGTGCAGAAGTGGTGATGGACGTAGCCATTTATGAGGTGTCAAAGTCGGATCTCCTGAAACTCGGCAATCAAATTGGCCCCGAAGCGCAGTTTGGGCTAGGCGGATCACCCGGTTTCTCAGCGCTTTCGCGCTCCGGCACTTTGGGAAACACCAGTCCCGGCGTGAATCTCAGCGGTATTGTGGGAAGCGTTCCGACAGCGCTTGCAGCGGCGTTAGTTTTTCCGCAATCGACGCTCTGGGCTTTCCAGTCCAAAGACAATACAAAATTGATTGCCTCAACGCAGGTTCATGCATTTAATGGGGAGGAGTCTACCGCCCGTATCGGCCAGCGTGTGCCCGTGCAAACGGCGCAAGCGTATCCATTCGGCATCCAGACCGGGCAGCCCGCTACAGGAACTAATTTTCCGACTGGTGGCTTTCCCGTCATTAACTACGAACCCACTGGTCTGACGCTGAAATTCACTCCTCAGGTTTTTACGAATCTCGATGTACAGGTGAAGATGTCGATTGAATCGAAGGATGTTTTGGGCGTTGCTACACTGACTCCCACCTTCACCGAGCGCACGATTACGGGCACAGCGCGAGTACAGAACAATCGCACCATGATGTTAGCGAGCATTCGTTCGCAATCGGAGACAAACGGGCGCCGAGGCCTGCCGCTGCTGGGTCTGATTCCGGTTTTAGGTCGTTTATTCACTGCGCCGACTCGTGATATTCGCGACATAGACGTGGTGATCGCGGTTACTCCCAGAGTGCTTAGAGCTCCGGCCGTGACACCGCGGGATGAAGAAATGCGTCCCAGCGGAACTTTGCAGTCGCCGACCACCGGGTCTCTCGAAGCAATGATTATCGAGTCGGACCGTGAGGACCAGATTGCCGCTGCCCGCCGGCTGCCGCGAAATCCGGTGGTCCGGCTTCCTGATGTTGAACCTGCGCCCTTTGGCCGAGCCGCAACCTCGACCGAACTCGCGCGGAATTCACAGCCGGCGCCCGCAGTTGCGGCGCCCGCTAATGCGCTGACGGTTGCCCCGGATACAAAGGCTCAAAACAATGCTGCTGCGCCAACCACCGGAGCTCAATCAGCGAGCGCAAAGCCACCAGCCGCTGAAGAGTTGCCGGCCTTCGTGCCTGCACCCAAGTCGCTGGTAAGCAATCAATCAG
>JACDCK010000249.1 GCA_013817595.1 Pyrinomonadaceae bacterium
CTCAACCAACATACCGTCACGCGGTAGTCTGTCTTGGGCCAGGCCTAACACTGCCAGTTATCCCCGGACCTCAGCCCCACCCTCGCCACGTAACCGGCGCAGGCTTCGCCATTCAAACCCAAAGACGCAAGTTGAGTGGTGTCGGCCAGACTCGGCCGCCTCGTTGAAGGAAGTGCGTAACCAATCCACAGCGCGCTTTTGATCTAAACGGTCCAGTTCTGCAAACTTGCCGGCCGCAGGATAATGGCGAAACACTGTCAGGATTTCCTCGAACGGAAATCCAGCATTGACCAAGGTAGTAATAATTGCCTGTTCTACTTCGCTGCGACTGGCGTAGGTTCTGCTCCGACAGTGACTGCCACTCAACAACTCCTTGGCTTTGCGAGGAAGACTTCTATAAGTAAGACGTGCAGCCACTGGTTCCAGCTTTAACCAGTGAATCTCGTCGAGGGAGGCTATTTCAATGATGCTTGGAGGCTTGTTCAGGAATTCATAAGGGGCGTGAATTGGACCATTCTTCCAGACGGATGGTGGCGCGAGGGCGTATTGGCCCTGTGCGCGTACCTCGACATCAGCCATCCTCTTTAATGGCTTGACCGCGACGGGAAGGCGCATCCAGATATGACCGCCTCCGCGCGGGCTCCGATCGATCCAAGTGTTGTCTATCCCTGCCAGTCTGCACTGTCTCAACTGCCTATCAAATTCGCGCGGCGTCTCAGCGTCAATCATCGCGAGGTTTCGACTTGGAGAGCACAAACAATCGCAATGTTCAAATTGCAGCGATCATTGGCAAAGTTTGCCTCGCGTTCAAGATCTGTTGGTGGCTCCCACTGGAACGCTCGCCATGAGACAGCGGGTTCTTTACTGAGTGGCAGAGCCGGTATGACGGCGAGGCCATGAGTCGCGTATTCAGTCGCGACCTGTCGGAGATCGTTCATCTGACGACCTCCGCTGAATGAAAGAGACTGATTTCGAGAGTGAGATACCCTTCGCCATGCTTCGAGGCTTTCAACGAATAACGGACAAAAACACTTTCTTCCAGGCCGATCGCTTTCGCGAGAGACACTAGTCCCTGTAGCGGTTGCTCATCTATGAGAAGTCTACTTGAACCCTGGCCCATCTAGTCGTAGATCGTTCGAGATTAGATGAGGCTAAGATGAGGCTCGACTGTACTAATACTAGGATGAGTCAACCTATATTTAGCATGAAGAAACACAGCTAAATACAGGCTGATTGTGTTTGGTGTCACCTGGTGAAGGCGTTGGGAGCGGACTTAAAATCCGTTGTCCGTAAGGACGTGCGGGTTCGACTCCCGCCCTCGGCACCAACTTCAAGTCTTGTTGCTACTGCGCTTTGCGTCATGTTTGAAACCATCATCCTCCACCACCTCCGCTTACCCAATGAGGGGAAGATGAGGGACCCCTCAACTCGCCTTGCGTTCGAACTTGATCACTTCGCACGATGGCTCTGGGAGTTTAGCGACCGCGTGTTCTAGAACCGACAGCGTAGCGCGAGCATAGACCTTCGTGACTCCAGGCTTAGCATGGCCCAGCAGATCTTGAATGTCATACTCGTGTACTCCGTTTGCACGACGACGCGTCGCAAAGGTACGACGCAAATCGTGCCAGATGATTCCTCCCCGCTTGGAAAAATGCGGAACGAGGTCCGCTCAAGTTGCGATGTTCAGACGAGCTGAGCGATTAATCTTGCTCGAACTATCTTTGTATATACAACTCGGGAAGTTGCTGGCGCAGATCTGCTACCTTCGGTAGGTCATGGATCACGATGTAAGGCTGATCCGGATGATGCTTGGCGTAATCCTGATGATAGGTCTCGGCTTCGTAGAACGCATTGAGCGCAACAACCTTGGTGACAATTGGCTGCTTGAGGACTTTGGCTTTGTCGATCTGAGCGATGTAGGCTTCGGCAATGCGCTTCTGCTCTTCGTTAGCGTAAAAGATAGCCGAGCGGTAATGCGTGCCGATGTCGGGGCCCTGCCGATTGAGTTCCGTCGGATTATGAGCCACGGCGAAGAACACCTTTAGGGGTTGACCATACGAAACCTGCGAAGGATCATAAGTGACTCGGACCGATTCAGCGTGTCCGGTGTTACCCCCGCTAACCATCTCGTAATTAGCAGTCTCGGCTGCTCCTCCTGAATATCCGGAGGTGACGCGGGTTACCCCTTTAACGTGTTCGAACACCGCTTCAATACCCCAAAAGCAGCCTCCGGCAATGACGGCGGTTTGCGCGCCTTTTGTAGTTGCCAGTGGTGCATCAATGACCGGGTCCGGTATTGCGGCCGAGGTAGCAGTAGCCGCACCACAGGCTAGCGAGCTGCCAACGAGAGAGACGCCAAGCAGGCGAAAAAGAGAACAAGACATATAGAAGCCTCCGCGAGATAAGGGCGTTATCGCCCAACCTCAGTAATGAAATATTTTGAACTGGCGTATCAAATTCACGCGCGAAATTAGATGCACTTTAGTGTCGATGAGGGCCGGGGTTTCGTTGTATTTATCACTTTCTTAATCTTGCGTTGATTCGGTCTTAACAGCGAACGCACTCTCTTCAGGAAGCGATGCTATTTTCAAGCGACCTCGGCGCGCTCCACATGTTTTGACACTGAAGGAGCAACGGCCCGGGCAATCGCTATGTTATCGGCCTCGCTAAGACTCGATACTACAAACACCGCGTGGCGGGCCGTCTCGAAATGCGCGACACGATAAACATCCGACCACGCACTGGTGATCGACTCCTCTTTGCTTGCTCCAAGGGCCTTTTGCTCAGAAGTCTGCGCGGCGCCAACCGCAGTTACCAACACCGAGACCAGTTGGTCATGATACTTAAGAATGACGTGGCCGAAGCGCTGTCCATTGAAGATGCATGAGTGTGCCGCTACCAGCGTAGCGCCGCCAGGCAGTTGGCCATCTGACATTACCGCCTGAACGAGATTGATGTAAGCGCGATCATAGCTGCGGCCCCCTTCGTCGAGATCAACGGGCTTTTCCTTCAGACGATGGTTGATCGCGCAGTCGCGGTGATCGCTGATGGCGTTCTCAGTTAACGACGCACTTACGAGAGCACGCCCAGTTGAGTTTGAGGACTCGCTTCCCCCAGGGGACGATTTTGTCTCTCGACCCGCTTCGGTAACAATGTTCGGCTGCACATTTGAGCGCTGTTGAATGGCGCTGAAGCCCAAGGCGGCCGCAATCACCAGTGAAGCGGCAATTGCCAAGTATGCGGCCCGTCGGGTCAATGTGGTCTGAAACGGTGAGCGCGACGGGAGCAGAGTGGCGTTGCGCAGTTGGCTTCGTAGCTCGCCGGCGAACTCGTCGGGCATTTGCAATTCTGCCGCCTGCCGAAATCCCTTGCGCAACTTGCTACGCAATTCCCTTCGCGCCGCCAGCTCATGGCGGCAATCAGCGCACGACTCGAGATGCCTGATTAAGTCATGGTTCGTTTCAATCAAGAGTTCATCGCTGAGATACGAGTCAGCAAGCTCGCGGAAATCACTACACTGCATTGGACTTCGCTCCTTCCTGGCCGATACCCCGCGCATTTGCATAGGCTGAGAGTTCCGCCCGCAACAATCTTCGGCCTCGATGTAAGCGGGACATCACCGTGCCGGTCGGAATTAGGAGTACTTCAGCGATCTCTTTGTAAGTCATGTCTTCCACATCCGAGAGGATCACTACTTCCTGAAATTGCAGTGGCAGGCGTTTGAGCGCTTCCAAGACCTCCTGTTCCGTAATGTCCTGGGGAGTCGACGCCACGAACGCCGTCGTCTCAGCTATCTGCTCCTCGGTATCGCTGACGATATGAAGACGGCTTTCGCTGCGTCTCTGTTTTCCGAGGACGTGATACATGATCTTGATCAGCCAGGCCCGGCAGTTTGTGCCTTTCTCATAACGATGAAACGACCGCAACGC
>JACDCK010000250.1 GCA_013817595.1 Pyrinomonadaceae bacterium
GTATCGCGCCGTCCAGGAGGCTGTAGTCAGTATGCAGATGCAGGTGAACGAATCTTTGATCCGGCATGATAGAGGAAAATTACTGTTGGCTGTTTATCTGCCCAAGCAGGAATGAACTACGAATCCAATACGCTACGACACTATATCACGCTGGCCAGGCACGCTCCGATCCATCCGACTGAACAATTGATATGCATGTGCGTGCGGGTTGATGACAAAACTGCCTTAAATACCCAACATGAAGTAAATTTCTATTACTGAGGTCTTACCTCACTCCCACTCAATCGTGCTCGGAGGTTTAGAACTAATGTCGTAAACAACGCGATTGATGCCCCGAATTTCGGATACCAATCTGGAAGAGATACGCGCCAGCACTTCTTGCGGCAGTCTCGCCCAGTCAGCCGTCATTCCGTCGACGCTCGTGACCGCGCGGATCGCAACCACTCGTTCATAGGTGCGCTCATCACCCATCACGCCTACCGTCGAAATTGGGAGAAGCACGGGGAAGGCCTGCCAAACCGAATGATAGAGTTCTGCAAGCCGCAACTCTTCGTCCAGAATTCTGTCAGCCGCCTGGAGCAGCCTAATTCGCGCTTCAGTCACCTCCCCAATGATCCGAACCGCCATCCCGGGTCCAGGAAATGGATGGCGTGAGAGTATCTCTTCCGGGACGCCCAGTTCCCTGCCCATCAACCGCACTTCATCCTTGAACAGCTCTCGCAGCGGTTCAATCAAACGCAAGTGCATCGTCTCAGGCAGACCACCGACATTATGATGGCTCTTGATCACGGCTGACGGCCCTCTCACGGAAACGGACTCGATCACGTCAGGATAGAGGGTTCCCTGCACCAGGTAGGCAACTCCGCCCAGTCTATTTGCTTCTCGCTGGAAGACATCGATGAAAACTTTGCCAATCTGTTTACGCTTCTCTTCCGGATCGGTCACTGCTTTAAGCGCATCCAGAAAAAGGTGACCGGCCCGGACTCCGGTAATATTTAAGTTCATTGACCGTTTCAGCAAAGCCAGGGTTGATTCAAACTCTCCTTCGCGCAAAAGACCATTGTCGACGAAAATGCAAGTCTGTCTTTCCCCGATTGCCCGATGAACAAGGGCCGACGCAACTGTAGAATCGACTCCACCCGAGAGACCGGAGACTACGTTCCCGATCCCGCCAAGCTGCTCGCGAATGCGAATGGTTTGCTCTTCAATCACTGCTGCGGGTGACCAATCTCCGCGACACTCGCAAACCGAGAAGAGAAAGTTGCGTAGCACTTGTGCGCCCAGTGGCGTGTGAGCGACTTCTGGATGGAACTGCACGCCGAATATTCCGCGGCTTGCATCCTCAATGGCATTCAGCGCATCGTCTGTAACCGCCGTCACTTGAAATCCAGGCGGCACACCGGTCACGTGATCCCCATGACTCATCCACACATCCATTTCGCCCGGAAGCCCGGTGAACAAACGACTGCGAGAGTCGGTTACCTTTAGCCGCGCATAGCCAAACTCCCGGCTCGAAGAAGACCTCACCTGGCCGCCCATTTCAAAAGCCAGAACTTGCAGCCCGTAACAGATTCCGAGTACTGGGCAATCCACCGTTTCTATGAGCCTTGCTGCCGGCCTTGGTGCTCCTTCCTGGTAAACCGAAGCTGGACTACCCGAGAGAATCATCCCTCGTGGACGCTGTGCCGCGATCTTTTCGGCTGGGGTACTGAAGGGCAGAATTTCGCAGTAGACTCCAGCCTCACGAACTCGCCGGGCTATTAGTTGTGTATATTGAGATCCAAAGTCGAGTATGATGACGGTCTCGTGGTGATTAGCGCTGGTCAAGAAAGATAACCTCTGATGGTTTTCGTGCGTCTAACCGAATAGGATTGCGACGAGAAGTCGTGGATTATACTTTTCGCATCAGAATAACTCAAAACCTTTTGGTTGCTGCTGGTGGGTCATGTTGAAAGTGATTGTAAGTCGCTTTCAGAGTTTGAGAGGAATAAGCGGTACATGGGTTTGTTATTTGTCGAATAGTAGTTAAAGTAGATGAAGAAATGTCGAAGTTTACTTTGCCAAAGGGAATCGTTCTTTCCCTGGTCCTTGCTTTTTGCGCAGCGTTAGCTGTGAATGCTGGTCACGCCTCCGCCGGAACCCAGCTAGCCCTTTCTCAGCCTTTAACAATTAGGTGGCGCTACGACTCCAATCTAACGCTAAATCTCACGCCGGCGTTTGATGAGGAACGCATCTACCTTCCTCTTGCGGGAGGAACGATCGTCTCGCTTAGAGCACGGGACGGGCAACTCTACTGGCGGTCAGAAATGGGTGGGGAACTTTCGGCATCGCCGGTGGCCGACGAACGCGGGGTTTATGTGGCCTCAGAAATGGGACCAGAAGGCGGAACGTCAGAGGCCGGTGTTCGCCGAGCAACCGGCACACTTCGCGCCCTTGGTCGGGAGGGTGGCGTCACGCAATGGATGCGGACGTTGGCAATGCCACTGCGAGGGAGCCTGTCGATCAGTGGAAACAAACTGCTCGCCGGTGGAAGCGATGGGCGATTTCGCGCTTTTGACAAAAGCAACGGGGAGATTTTGTGGACTCTGACATACGGAGGGCGTTTCAATTGCCATCCTGTCGCGGTGAATGGAAGGGTCTACGCCGGCAACGACGACGGAAATCTGCTCGCCATCGAACAGGCCACCGGGAAGATGTTGTGGCGCCATCGCACTAAGGGATCCGTTCATGGCCCAGTAGCGGTTGCGAATGACATGGTCTATTTTGGATCTGGAGATGGATACCTCTACGCGGTCAGCTCGGTAGATGGCCGCTTGCTCTGGCGCAAACGCACCGGGGCGGGAGTGGAAGCAGTCGCCCTGGTTGACAACGCACTCCTGGTGGCGTCTTTGGATAACTTTGTCTACCGGTTCTCGCTGAATGGCCGGCGGGTGTGGAAACGACAGCTCCCGGGAAGGATATCCGCTCAGCCGCTAACTGCCGAAGACGGCGCCTTATTTACTCCGCTTACCAGTCCAGCAGGAGTTGTGCTGGGGTTGCAAGATGGACGGCTGGTTAATTCCCTTCCTACGGGTGAGGAGATAACGACGTCTGCTTCGCCGATAGCTGTGGGCGATGCGGTGCTCTTAACAACCGAGCACGGTTTTCTTGCTTTCGCCCGGCCAAAGGAAAGCCCAAAAACGATTACATCTGCTCCGCTTCAATTTTGGCTTCGCTGAGCTCTGGACGCTTCCGGAAAACCCCTACCACGCGCGAAAGTAATCCATGCAAAATGTAGGAAACTACCAGCACTAATAGGACGTGGCGGGAGTACAAGAAGATGAGCATTCCCACACCCACAGCAAGGATTATCGTTCGCATGCTGCGGCTGCGAGTCCCAACTGTCTTAAAACTCGAGAAACGAAGCGTGCTGACCATCAGCAGGCTAAGCAGTCCCACCAGCGCCATAAGAAGCAAAGAATAGATTTTCGCCATTTCTGGCCCATAGTGCGGCAGCGGAAGTGGGTTGAAATGAATTATTGCGGCGATCAGTCCGCCGGCAACAGGGATTGGCAGGCCAACAAAGCTCTTCTTATCAACTTTTCTTGTGCCCTCGGCAAGAATGCGTGGACGGGACGCCTGAACGTTAAAACGGGCCAGACGAAAAGCGCCACACATCAAGTACATGAACGAGAGAAACCAGGCTAACTGGTGTAAATCGCTTCCTTCTTTCAAACTTGCGCCAAAACCCCACACATACGCCAAGACCGCAGGGGCGAGACCAAACGTGACAACGTCTGCAATTGAATCAAGCTGGACGCCGATCTCCGTTGTTGTTTTGGTCATGCGCGCAATACGGCCGTCGAGCATGTCAAAAAGAACTGCCCAGCCGATTGCCTTCGCTGCGTTATCAAGAAAGGTAGAAGCGTGGATGAGGTCCTCTACTCC
>JACDCK010000251.1 GCA_013817595.1 Pyrinomonadaceae bacterium
AGTACCCGCCGTCGAAGTCTCTGTCCGATCTGGTCAAGCGGATGAAAGGGCGCACTAGCCGCAGGCTTCAGGAAGAATACCCGGCGTTGAGCAAGCGGTACTGGGGCCGGCACTTCTGGGCGATAGGATACGGAGCGTGGAGTACAGGCAATATCACGGAAGAGGCGGTGCAAGAGTATCTTGAGCATCATCGGCATCCATCTAACCGGGAAAGTGACCCCTTCATCCTCGAATGAGTCGGACTTTCAGTCCGAGGGCAACCTATGCACTTCCAGTGCATAGTGGTTTAGTTAGCCTTTTTGTAATTCTGGTCGCGTGATCTTGTCGGACACAAAAGACGATGCTTTTCCCAATCTCTCCGCTCAGCGGATCACGCAGCGCATTCTTAAGAAACGTTTGACAAAAAACGTCGTTCGTTTCATCTGAGAAGAACTTTTTCTCAAAGTCTTTACCAAAGAAAGTCTGCTCATGCTTTTCTCCGTCATCATCCTCAACTGTAACAGCGTAGCCCTCTTCGGCTAGCAGGTCTGTAGTGATCTCCGTGCGAGCATCCGCTACAAGCGGATTGAGGAGGAACTTATCGTTCACTCCATCAATAAGACTATAGCGAAACGTTGGGTTGCCCGTTTCGCAGCCAAAGGTCTTGTAGGTGTCGAGGAGTTGGCGACGTTCGTATTCGCGCGGGTCGCGGAGATCGATTCTCGCGGGATCGACTTTCTTGAGGTAATCCTTTGGCGTGGCCGTGAGTCCCAATTTATAGCCGATGAAGTATTCAAACACCGCGCGGCTGTTGCCACCGATCGAGCGGTGTGCTTCGTCGGAGATCAACAGGTCAAAGTCTGTCGGGGAAAACAAGCTTCGATACTTATTGTTGAATTGCAGACTCTGCACGGTTGATACAACGACCTCGGCTTTACGCCAGTCGTCGCGATTCTCTTTGTAGATGACCGTCCGGAAATCGTTTTTCAGGTAGCGAACGAAGTTTTTCCAGGCTTGATCTTCGAGTTCAAGGCGGTCTACGAGAAAGAGTACGCGTTTCGCGTTGCCGGTGCAGAGAAAAACCTTGATAACTGCGGCGGCGGTGAGCGTCTTCCCCGTTCCCGTCGCCATCTCAAACAGAAAGCGTGACGCACCTTTCTTCACCGCATCTTGCAATTTCTCAATCGCCTTGAGTTGGTAAGGGCGGAGGAACTTTAGCTCCCTGTCCCTAACAAAGGTCCCGCGCTCGGCTTCACTGATCCAGCGAGGATCACTACTGTAAGTTGGATTCTGAGTGACAGCGATGTAATCCTTTTCGACTTTCTCTTTGATGAGTGCGTCTGGGTTGGGCTTGAAGGAGTGGAAATGCTCTAGTGAATCTTGAGTCGGAAACTCAGTAATGATTGCCGGATTGCCCTGCTCAAGGTCCCAAAAGTAGCTCAGATTGCCATTTGAAAGTATGACAAAGCGAGCGTTCTGAGACTGCGCGTATTTGCGCGCCTGCTCTTTGCCGATTAGCGGATCGTACTTCTCCGACTTTGCCTCCAGCACTGCGACAGGAAAACCGCTTGGCTCCAAGAGAAGATAATCGATAAATCCGTTCGCGGTTGCTTCGAAGTCATCCCCCAACTCATCCAGTTGTTTCTTTTTTAGCTTGATGTTGGTTTCCAGCGAAATGTTGGCGGGGCCGTTGTGATCGTCAAAGAACCGCCAGCCCGACTTGGTGAGCATGTCGTTGATACGTATTCTGGCTTTCGCTTCTTTTGCCATGGGCGCGAGTTAAATATCGAAGAAGCTGAGGGCTGCCTGGCTGCAAATGTCGATTAGGAAGAAAGAGATATATTGCACTAACTAAAGCGAGAATTCTAGGCTCTGGAGCTGGCTAAGAGCTCTTCAGCTCGCTTTTTTCCTGCTCTTTATAAGCAGTGCCCCCGCCTTGTGTCACGAGTCGCGTGCCTGGTTAATATCCTCAAGGAGTTCTTACTCCACTCTGTAACGCTGCACCGCCTGATGTGAGGATGGGCTATGCCCTTCCGTTGCGGATTCTAAAAAAGATTGGGGGGTTATGCCCCCCGAGGGGCGCAGCCCCCTAAGTTTTAAAGAGAGCCGCTACGGCGAGGCGGAGCCATCGCCTCACATCCGGCGGCACAGCCGTTACACAAGAGGCTTCCAGAAAGGTCCGGAGAGCGATGCGCGAGTTATGTCTGCACAGACGTTACGCAAGAGGGCTTAAAGAGGTGTGGTTACTGATTCTCAGCTTGGCGGGCCATCCCTCCCACTGAAAAATGGCCCGAGCAACATCCCCGAGGAGTTTCTGACTCAACCCCCACAACGGCTGTGCCGCCTGATGTAAGGATGGGCTATGCCCTTCCGTACCCGGTCCTAAAGGATTTGGGGGCTATGCCCCAGAGGGGCGCAGCCCCTAAGTTTAAAAAAAACCGGTACGGCGGGGCGGACACCGCCTCACATCGGGCGGCGAAGCCGTTACGGAAGAGGCTTTCAAAACGGTCAGGAAAGTGATGCGCTAGTTATGTCGGCGAAGCCTAGGCGAGAGGTTCCGAAGACCTCCGTGGCGGCTAAGCCGTTGATAAGAGCACTCGATAAAAAGTACCTACACAGATAGAAGGGCTTTACTCTGTCGGAAAAAAGAAATTAGCCTTTAGAGAATGAGCCACTTCTCGCAGACATTGACCGAATAAATTGGAGGCGCGCGAAGTAAGGGTGTAGCCAAAACTGCGGTGCCTCTAGTGTGCCCCGAGGAGTTTCTGACTCAACCCCCACAACTGCTGCGCCGCCCCGAAGTGCGAATGGGCTGCGCCTTCCGTAGCAGGTTCTAAAAAGATTTGGGCGCTATGACACCGAGGGGCACAGCAAGCCGCGTGAGGGGAATGGTAAATGGCGAATGGTAAGTGGTAAATGGCCAAATAGTGAAAGGCAAATAGTAAATAGCGAATGGCAAGAGTGTGAGCGGGACACGCGGGCGAAAAGTTGCCACCACTCCTGTTGCTAGTGCTGTAGACGAATAGTAAGATTGCCAACAGTCACGGAGTTGCCAATGGCTCAAATCACCTTACCAATCCCGCAGGAAATCGGGCCGCTTTTCACAGTTAACTTTAAAAGCATCCGATTGACAGCCGCCCAATTTGAACAACTCTGCAGCGACAATCGTGACCTGCGCCTCGAACTCACCTTCGAAGGAGAACTGATCGTCATGCCCCCGGCCGGGTCAAAAACTGGTTTACGCAACGCGAGATTAAATCAAAGACTCGCAAACTGGGCCGACATTGACGGAACGGGAGCATGTTTCGACTCGTCGACCGGTTTCACTTTGCCAAACGGTGCCAAATACTCGCCTGATTCGGGCTGGGTCAGGCGCGACCGCTGGGATGCCCTGACTACCGAAGAGCAGGAAGGGTTTGCTCCTATCTGTCCGGATTTCGTCATAGAGCTGAGATCGCCCTCTGATAGCGTGTCACGACTGAAGAACAAAATGCAGGAATACATTGAAAACGGTGCGCTCTTGGCCTGGCTCATCGACCCGCTCAAGCGGCAGGTCTATATTTACCGGCCGGACCATGACGTCGAAGTGCTCGAGGATTCTGAGACAGTCTCGGGAGAGCCGTTGCTCCGCGGGTTCCTGTTGAATCTGCATGAGTTGTGGTAGTTCTACTGGGTCTGGCCCGGACCGGTACTCTACTCGAGCAAGTAACTGCTTCATTCAATCGATTGAAATGCGAAAGGCTGCAGGGGAAGAGAGTCTGTTAATCACCGCTTTTATTGGCGGGGATTGAGGAGGAAGCATGTTTATTGATCGGACCCAGGACATTCGACGCCGGTTAATGTACTCATGATCCATAAGACTCTGAATACGTTTGACATTTTGGGGGTCCCTGCGAATGGTTAATGCCCAATGCCGATCCCGATGTTTCTCCTTGACACTCCAGAAG
>JACDCK010000055.1:0-4448 GCA_013817595.1 Pyrinomonadaceae bacterium
TGCGTCCAGGCCGATAGCCGTACGAACTTTCTAAGAAGTCCGCTTCGTATATCTGCTCCAGCACACCCGCCAGCCCTAGCGCCACCAGCTTGTCCTCGAAACACAGCATGCCTAGCGGTCGCTGCTTGTTCGTGCCAGGTTTCCGAATATAGGCCCGCTTGTCTGGCTGCGGCCGATATCCCAGCCGCCTCAGTCGCCCGCTTAGCTCCTCCAGATTACTCTCGAGGTTGTCCCCATATTCTTCTTTCCCTACTCCGTCCACTCCCGGCGCGCTGTCCGCGCGCAGGTCCCCATAGCAGGCCCGCAGGTGGTCCAGGTCCGTCACATAGTGATATATCGATGTGAACCGCTCCTCTCTCAGCCGCCCTGCCCGCTCCCTATTCGTGTTAGGTCTCTTGCCATCTCTCCTCTACCCCTGTGTGTAGCTGATGTTTGCCCGCTCACGAGCAAAAGCTGTGGAGGCCTTCACTCCACCGGCGTTACCCGGCTTCTCAGCTATCCCGTCCTCCATCCCGCCGCCAGTCGCCCTCTGTGAGCCTCCCACTCAAGGTCGCCCTCACATACTCGGTAGCGTTCAGTCGCCGCTTCCAAGAGCTTCGCTGGCGCGCCTGGTTAATTCCGAATCACAGTCTGTTGCTCGATGCCGTCTGCGACCCCGGGGCGGAATGAAAAACTTGTCATTAACGCTCTTCATTCTGTTGCTTGCGGCCTTTACCAAAGCATAAGCCTTTCCCCAGGTTAGGTATTTCGGGGCTCACTACCGGATTCAGCCTCTAAGCTTCACCTCGCAACTTCTTCACAACTCCGGGTTTCTCCACCAGCCTTAGGAGTAGAGTTTCCGTCCTGGCTCTTTCGATTGCCAGGCGGGTTCCTAGTTACTTCATAGCTGGGGTTACACTCTTCGACGTGAATACAGGTTGGTTGACTACTCCTTTTCCTGGAGGGACTTTCACCCTCTTGATTCGGAACCATCGCCAGGTTCCCGGTAAACCGCCCTTCCTTACCTGCGAGATCGCGGGCCGTGAGTCGTGCTATTCGACTAGCGCTAATTTGCAGGTCGGGAAGGGCGGTTTACCCCCGCCAGCTTTCGCCAGCGTCAACGCCTGAGTTTTCACACAGTCTTCTATCGCTCCCGGTTCTGCAGTGAGTCGGCCTCATGGTCTGCGGTCACCGCCGCAGCCAAGTCAAAGAGTACGCAGCGCACTTTCACCCCACCTTCTAGATCGTAGAGTGGAATCTCGCCTTCCGTGCAGCGCGGAACGCGAAACTGGCAACGGGGAGCAAAATGACATCCGGGCGGCAGATCTGTGGGACTCGGAACCACGCCTTCAATCGTCTCGAGCCTTTCTTTCTTCGCCACATGTTCCGCAGTCAGCTTCGGGACGGAGCGAAGCAACCCTTCCGTGTAAGGATGCCTGGGTCGCGCAAACAACTCCTCAACCGGCGACTCTTCCACAATCTTTCCCGTATACATTACGGCAACTCGATCCGCCACCTCAGCTACCACGCCCAGATCGTGAGTAATCAAAAGCACGGCCAGCTCACGCGACTTCCTTAACCCATCAAGAAGCTCCAGAATCTGCGCCTGAATAGTGACATCAAGGGCCGTGGTCGGCTCGTCGGCGATCAGGAGTTTGGGATTACAGGCGAGCGCCATGGCAATCATTACGCGTTGTCGCATACCACCCGATAGTTGATGTGGATAGTCATCTGCGCGGCGAGCAGGATCCGGGATGGCCACTTCACGCATTGCATTGATGGCCGCCAGGCGCGCGTCTTTGCGCGATAGTTTTCGATGCAGCCGCAGCGCCTCAGCAATCTGCTCACCTACTCTGAACACAGGATTGAGTGAGGTCATCGGATCCTGAAAGATCATGGCGATGTCGTCGCCGCGAATCTGCCGCATCTCTTCTTCAGACAGCTTTAGCAGATTCTTCCCGTCAAAGGTTATCTCCCCACCCACGATCTTTCCCGGCGGCGAAATCAGCCGCATGATCGAAAGCGCGGTTATCGACTTACCACAACCCGACTCGCCAACCAGTCCCAGCAACTCCCCGCGATCCAGATGGAAACTGACACCATCCACGGCGCGCACCAGCCCGGCGCGCGTAGGAAAGTGTGTTTGGAGATTTCGAACCTCGAGAAGATGTGACATTCGACTAACTCATGCTCTCCGTGCCTGCTTCTTTACCGCGAGCCAACCACGATCCACGCGGGGTCGTTTTTGTCGCATCAAACCAACCGCCCTCTCAAAAAAAGAACTGCGAACTCACAGAAAACAAGATGTCATAGAGAAACTTTACAACCCAAGTTTGTCCATCTTCGCGTTCTCGTATCCGCTGTCTTCACCAGGATAACGGAGCAGATTGTCGAATTTGCCGGTTTCTTTAGCCAACGCCCAGATGATGCTTTCCCCAGTCGGCACGATCTTTGGCGCCGCTTGAAACACTGGATCCTTGAAAGCCTCCTGCGCATTAATCAGTTTCCAGCCTTTGCTCTTGAACATATCGAGCAGGTCGCCCAGGAAGAGTGCGTTCAAGAGATTGTAGTGCACGAGAATCGTGTGCTTGACGCTTCTGCCCAGCACCTTTCGCGACAGGTCGTCATAGTAGAGAGAACGCTCCCACATGTGGTTTAGATAAAAACCCCGATAAAGCGTGACGTCCGCCGCAGGATCTTTGTTGAGACGGGCGCTGAGACGCACTTCGATCGCCCAATCCGAGGCGTCGATCGTTACATGACCGTTGCGATATCCATGCTGCTCGAGGAATGCTCGGACGGCATCACGCTTCGCCGCCGTATCGCCTTCCTTCAGATACGGAAAGCGAAACAGTCTCTGGAAGTGCGGATAAGTCTTGATTATGTCGTCGCACCTCGCTATGTCCGCCGTAAAAACTTCTGCCGTGATTTTGCTGCTGTTGAACTCCTTGTGCGAGAAGGAGTGATTTGCAATTAAGTGACCGGCTCGATCCCATTCGCGAAGCAATTCTTTTCCTTTGTCACTGTCCGCATTTTTGCACGCGACAAAAAGCGCGGCCTTCAAATCGCCATGTGAGCGCAACGCTTGCAGAATTGCGCGGTTGCGTTCGTCAGGGCTCAACCTTAAAGACCTGTTCCAGTTGAAATCATCCATGGTGATGGCGACCTCGGGAGAGCTTTTGGCGGAGACTCCAATTTCCACTCCATCAAGTCCCAATGCTACTGCTCCCATTCCAACTGCTTTGCTGAATTCTCTTCGATTCATATGATTCCTATCAGCCTGTTGTAGCTTCACGATACTCACCCCAGACCTTCCGCAAACGGTTGCTGATCTCACCGACGGTCGCATAAGCCTCAACGCATTCAAGAATCCTGGGCAAGAGGTTTTCAGTGCCGCGAGCGCCCTCCTCAAGTCTGACAAGCGCCGTTTCGACGGCCCGCGAGTCGCGCCCCTCGCGAAGTGCACGCAGACGTTCCACCTGCGCCTGTTCGACCGCCGGATCCACACGAAGGATAGATACGGGAGATTCCTCTTCAACTTGAAAACGATTGACGCCTACAACGATCGCATCCCGGGTTTCTATGGTTCGCTGATAACGATAAGCCGATTCCTGGATCTCGCGCTGTACATAGCCCAACTCAATTGCGCGCAGCATGCCTCCCATCGCATCGATCTTTTCCAGATATTCTGTGGCCCGGGTCTCAATCTCGTGGGTGAGTTGTTCGATTGCATACGAGCCGGCTAGGGGATCGACTGTGTCAGCGACGCCTGACTCGTTCGCAATTACCTGCTGTGTTCTGAGGGCTAAGCGAGCGGCGCGTTCAGTTGGTAGCGCCAGCGCTTCGTCCATCGAGTTTGTGTGCAACGACTGCGTGCCGCCCAGCACCGCCGCCAGCGCCTGAATCGTCGTGCGCACCACATTAACTTCGGGCTGTTGAGCAGTCAGTGATGAGCCGGCGGTTTGCGTATGAAAGCGAAGCATTAATGAGCGGGGATCGCGCGCGTAAAAGCGTTCTCGCATGATGCGCGCCCAGAGCCGCCGGGCCGCGCGGAATTTGGCAATCTCCTCCAGCAGGTTGTTGTGTGCATTGAAAAAGAAAGATATACGGGGTGCAAATTCATCGACTCTCAGACCCGCGTCGCGAGCAGCTTCGACATACGCAATCGCGTCGCCTAGCGTGAACGCTACTTCCTGAACGGCAGTCGAGCCGGCCTCTCGAATATGGTAGCCGCTGATTGAGATTGTATTCCAGTTCGGCACTTCCCGAGCGCAGAAGGCAAAACTGTCCGTCACCAGACGCAGCGACGGCGCAGGGGGGTAGATGTAGGTGCCGCGGGCAATGTATTCCTTGAGGATGTCGTTCTGAAGCGTCCCCTTAACTTTGTTGAAAGGGACATTCTGCTTTCGCGCCACCGCCAGATACAGACAAAGCAACGCGGACGCGGTCGCGTTGATAGTCATCGAGGT
>JACDCK010000055.1:4458-12665 GCA_013817595.1 Pyrinomonadaceae bacterium
AGCGGAATGCCTTCAAACAGCCGCAACATGTCTTCCAACGAATCGATTGCCACGCCAACTTTCCCCACCTCGCCAGCCGCCAGACGGTCGTCCGAGTCCAGACCTATTTGCGTCGGTAAATCGAAAGCTACCGAGAGTCCAGTGGTACCGTGGGCGAGGAGATATTTGTAACGCGCGTTGGATTCTTCGGCGGATGCGTAACCGGCATATTGGCGCATGGTCCAAAACCGGCCACGATACATGTTCGCATAAATGCCGCGTGTAAAGGGAAATTCGCCGGGGGCGCCCAGTTCTTTGTCGTAATCAAGCGGGTGGGTATTCTCAGGATTGAAATCGACGGGCAGCTCTATTCCCGATGGCGTTTCGAAGCGCTCGCGACGCTCAGCATCTGTTTTTGTCGCCATAGCCTTCGGTTTCAGCTCGAAGCAATCCATTCCTGAGTCAAAATGCGAAGCCCTCGAAGCCTAACATAGTGCTTGAGGGCTCGCAATTGAGTCGGCTTTCAGGGACCGGTTCAGTTTGAGCATGCTCCCATTCACCTGACTTCGTAGTCTGAGGAAAACATTTGTCGGAGTGTTGTTCTGCCTTGTCCTCCAGTGTGACTCTTGGACCACCTTTAAGCGCAGGCAACGTCGTCGCTTCCGACAGAACCGCGAGCGGTAGCGACCGGATCCCAAACTCAATTTGTCTTGATTGCGATTCTACTGGGCGTTGAGTGCCATTCTGAGTCTTGACACAGCTTCGCAAGACCCGCGCATATCAGGCGCGGCGGAGCCGCGACGTTCACGCCGAGAGTCCGAAGTAGCGCATCGCTTCGGGCTTATGTCAGAGTTCGCCCTATGACAAACGTCACAGTCACCAAACGCGGCGCGAGCCGGGTGCGCAACGGACATCTGTGGATTTACCGCAGCGATGTTCTGGATTCAGGAAATGCCGAAGGCGGCTCGATTGTCGCAGTTCGAGATCAGCACGGAAACTTTGTGGGTCAGTCTCTCTTCAGTGACGCTTCACAAATCGCCCTGCGTTTGTTAACGCAAGCGGACGAGAAAATCGATCGCGATTGGTGGCGCCAACGGATTCTGAAAGCCGCCAGACGTCGCCATGTCTCCCCCGACACGAACGCGTATCGTTTAGTTTATTCGGAAGGGGATCTGCTGCCCTCGCTCATTATCGACCGTTATAACGACATCTTTGTGATACAGACTCTTTCGCAGGGCACTGATGCAGTTAAGTCGCTGCTGGTCGAATTGCTGGTCGAGGAATTCGCGCCTCGCGCCGTGATTGAAAGAAATGACGTGAAGGTACGCGCTCTGGAAGGACTCGATATGGTGGCCGGCACGCTTTACGGACAAGCTCCCGAGCAGTTGGAGATCGTCCAACACGGCATCCGTTTCCTCGTGGCTCCGCAGGGCGGTCAGAAAACGGGTTCGTTTCTCGATCAACGTGAGAACCGCCTGGCCGCGCGCACAGTTTCGCATGGGCGCGGGCTGGATTGTTTTACCTTCAATGGCGCGTTTGCGCTTTACCTTGCGGGTGGGTGCGAGGGTGTTGTCGGCATCGATATTTCAGGAGAGGCGATCGGCATCGCGCGCCGCAATGCTGAGCTGAACAACTTAAACAACGTCGAGTTTCGCGAAGCCAATGTCTTTGATGCCCTGCGGGACATGCAGAACGCGGGAGAGCGGTTTGACACGATCGTGCTGGACCCGCCGGCATTTGCGAAGAATCGCGGCAGCATCAAGGCGGCCGCGCGCGGGTACAAGGAAATCAATCTGCGCGCGCTCAAATTGCTAAACCTTGGTGGCGTGCTCATCACTTGCACGTGTTCCTACCACATGTCGGAGGAGATGTTTCTTGGAATTATCGCTGAGGCGGCAATCGATGCTCATTGCCGGCTGCAAGTCGTCGAAAAGAGAACCCAGGCAAGCGACCACCCCATCCTGCTTAGTGTGCCGGAGACCTATTATTTGAAATGTGTTATGGCTAGAGTTATCGAGTGAGGCGCAGATGACTCCAGCCCAGACTAGTAGGAGCAAAATTGGAGCGAGGAGCTTAATTCGAAGCATTGGAGCTTGGCGTGTCATGAACGCTAACTTTGGGACGTACCGCTGCGGACGGTTTCCGCCAGTCGTTTCGCATCCGGGAGTGCTTCTAGAGCGCGCAATACCTGCGGGTCAGCGTCAAGCAGCAAGCGCGCGCCGGCATCGTTAGAAAATGCCGCAGTGATGATCTCTTCGCGCAGACGCAGCTTCACAAATTCCAGCTCCTCATCAAGCTGCGCCGGAGTCAGTTGCGATTCCGTATCCGTGCGCACCCAATTTCGGAAAGCTTCCACAACTCGATCAGTAATCGGATAGTCACCGGATTTTGGGTTTTTTCCGTACTGAACTTTTTCAACCTTATACGATTCAAAACCCGGAATCAGCCCCGCAGCGAGTTGCCGCGTAAACTGAAATCCTGCCTCCGCAATTCTGTTGCGCACGGGCGTGAAATTGAGGGGCTTTGCCTCGATATCAGGAGTGATGCCTCCGCCGCCATAAAATACGCGACCGGCTGCCGTTTTCACCGCTGCACCACTTGGACTAAGCGGAGTAGGAGAAGTTTGCTCCAGTGGCGTGGGATTCACTGCGGGCGGAGGTGATAGCTGCGGGGGTGCGTCGTCCAGGTCGTGTCTGACGATGTAGTCATAAAACGAACCAGTTGAGTAGTCGCGCTGCAGGGATCGGCCGTAGGGAGTGTAGTAGCGCGCCGTCGTCAAAGTGAGTCCGGTATTGAATGGCAACTGGAAGACCCGCTGGACCAAACCCTTGCCGAAGCTGGTTTCGCCGACGATCAATCCCCGCCCATGATCCTGGATCGCACCGGCAACAATCTCCGATGCCGACGCGGTGCCTCGGTTTATCAGCACCACCAGCGGCACATCTTCCGGTTCGGCGCCGCGTGATTTATAAATGATCGGCTCACTGTATTCACTCCGACCCCGCACGGACACTACGACTTGTCCTCGCGGCAGGAACTCACTGGAGACGTCAATCGCTTGATCGAGTAGCCCGCCCGGATTACCGCGCAGATCGAGCACAAGCTGGCGCATGCCCTGATCTTTTAGTTTGTTGAGTGCCTCGCGCAATTCTTCGTCGCTGGTATGCTGAAATCCGCGCGTCAGACCTATGTAGCCTGTGCCCGGACGAACCATATAAGCATCGCGAATAGAAGGTAGCGGCACCGACTCTCTCACAATGGTGAAATAAAGTGGCGGTTCCGAGCCCGCCCGCTCCACCTTGATTGTTACCGGCTCACCGCGCCCGCCGCGCACATGTTTCGAAACCTGCTCGCTCGGCCAATCACGAGCGTCTTTCCCATCCACTTCAAGAATGCGATCTCCGTATCTGAGTCCCAGACGCGCCGCAGGTGTGTTTTCCACGGCCGACTGAATGTAGACCCCGTCACGATGTTGCACTATGGTTACGCCGATACCGTAAAAGCGTGAGTCTTGATCCTCTTTGAGCTTTCTGAATTCGTTGTAAGGGAAATACATCGAGTGAGGGTCGAGCGTGGAGAGCATGCCCTGGACTGCCGCTTGAGTTGCCTTCTCATAATCGATGTCCCCGGCGTAGCTGGAGGAAATTGTCGAGACTGCTTCGTTGTAGTCCTTTTCGATTTCCTCCGAAGGCTTATTCGGGACCGAACCGCCCACAGAAACCGAGCGCCGGAGTCGCCGCGAGCTGCCGATCGTGCCGCCCACAACGGCCGCAATCAGAATGATCAGGCCTGCAATGATTATGAATCTCTTAGCCATCTCTATTGGTTAATTTGATGCCAATTCCTCTGAAACCACGGGCAGTTCACACGAAAATATAACACAGTGACACGCCTATACCCGAAGGCGGGTTGCCACTCGCTGCATGGTATATTGAACTCCAGATGTCGGTTTCACTATCTATTGTCGTCCCGGCCTACAACGAAGCTGTGCGTCTGGGTACGACGTTGCCGAAGATTCTCGACTATCTCAGTAACAATGTTCCTGAGTCTGAACTGATCGTTGTCGACGACGGCTCAACAGACAACACCGCTGCGGCCGCCAGCGAAATACTCTCCGCAGCGGAACGAGTGCGTACTTCCGTGCTCAGCTATCAGTCAAACCTTGGCAAAGGACGCGCAGTCAGGTTGGGGTTGCTGGCTTCCCGAGGAGAGGTGGCATTGTTTTCCGATGCGGACCTTTCGACGCCAATTACCGAGACCCCAAAACTGGTAGAGCCGATCCTGAGTGGGGAATGTGATCTCTCACTCGGCTCCCGGGCCCTGGATCGGACTCTGATTGGTGTGCATCAACCCTGGCGGCGAGAGCAAGGTGGTCGGGTTTTCAATCTTGTCGTACGTCTGGCCACGGGTCTCCCCTTCTGGGACACTCAATGCGGCTTCAAAGCTTTTAGGATGAGCGTATGTCTACCGATCATTGAAGGCGCAACGGTTGACCGCTTTGGTTTTGATGTAGAACTCCTCTACATCGCATATCGAGCCGGCTTGCGGCTGAAAGAGGTACCGGTTCGTTGGGATCATTACGAAGGAAGCAAGGTAAACGTAGCGAGCGACAGTGTGAAGATGCTTGGAGAGGTGGCTTTGATCCGACAACAAGGCCGCCGGGGAATCTATGACAAGGCGATACGAGCCAACAGGGATTCGGGACCATTCAACAGCAGAACCGATGAGCGGTAGCGACCGGGTAAGTGTGCAGCGTCACTCAAACTTAACAAAGAATGAATTCTTGTTGTTGAAATCTTTCGAGACTAAACCCGGTCGCTACCGCTCCCCCGTTCTGTCGCTGATTGGCACGCCGCCGATGTGCAGGCGTAACGATTCGTTCGTTGGCTGTACTTCGCCAGGAACACAATAATAGAATGGCTCTTCCAGAGCGCCTTCCCTAACCAGCCGACCCAGACATGATCGCCAGACTCAACGTCAACATCGACCACGTCGCAACGGTGCGGCAGGCCCGATGTGCGCCTGAGCCAAGCCTCATCGCAGCGGCAATGATTTGTGAACAGGCAGGCGCCGATGGCATCACGGTCCACCTGCGCGGGGACCGCCGTCACATTCAGGATGATGACCTAAGAATGCTGCGCGACGCCGTGGCGACTTATTTGAACCTGGAAATGGCGGCCACTGAAGAGATGTTGAAAATCGCGCTTGAACGCCGCCCGGACGCTGTGACGCTTGTGGCTGAGAATCCGAACGAGATAACCACCGAAGGCGGATTGGATGTCAAAGCCAACCTGTCAATCGTTCGTGCTACTGTGGGTTGCTTGCGGGAGGCTGAGATTCTCGCGAGTCTGTTCATAGATCCAAATCCTCTTCAGATCGAGGCTGCGCATGCTGTAGGTGCACAGCAGGTAGAGCTATGTACCGCGGTTTATGCCGACACCACACTCGGAGGGCGTGGCATTCACGGTGAAGGTGCACTCCGTGCAGGGCAGGAACTGCGAAGGCTGCAAGAGGCAGCCGCGCTCGCCTCAAAGTATGGCTTAAGGGTTGCCGCTGGACACGGATTGACCTATCGCAATGTTGGCGCGGTCGCCGCAATTTCTGAAATTACGGAATTCAACATAGGTCACAACATCGTATCGCGGGCAATCTTTAGCGGGCTCGGTCGAGCTGTGCAAGAGATGCGTGAGGCCATCAATGCCGGAAGTCTGCAAAGTAGACAACAGGCAGGCTAGCAGGAAACTTTAGATTTGTTGATTAGTTGCCGGATTTTCCGGTAGCAAGTTGCAGCCGGACCATCGAGCGTTCGAGTTTCACACGGGCCTTCTCAAAATCTTCTTCAGTCCCACTCCACGAACTCAAACGCTTCTCGACATGTTCACGAGCCAATCGCGCGCGAGCTGCATCGATCTCCTCGGGACGTTCCGCAATTTCAGCCAACACCGACACGTGATCATCCCTCACCTCCAGAAAGCCGCCTGAAAGGTGCAACTGCGACGTCCGGCCGCCCTGAGTATAGGAAAGGACACCGGTCTGGAGTTGAGAGATCAAGGGTGTGTGCCCCGGCAGAATACCAAGCTCGCCGCCCAGTCCGGGGACGACTACCATGTCGACCTCCTCGGAAAGCACGCGACGTTCGGGTGTTACTACGTCTAGTTGAAGTTGTTGAGCCATATTCAATTAACGAGACGGGGAGAAAAGAAGGACGGGGCGATTCCTTGGAGTGCGCCGGCAAAGCGAAGGCGTCGACGGCGCTTTGGGTGCGGGGCGTACGTGATTCCGATGCAGGATCCAAAGCGGTGTTGCGCTGCGCTTGCCACCGCACTAAGGCACCAGCCGCGAAGCGACAGGGAGACGGGGTGAAACTACAAAATTGCTCGAGACATCCCAATCTTCTTTTCACCCATCTCACAATCGCCCCATCTCCCCGTCTTCTTTTTTCACCCCGTCTCCCCTTCTCCGTTTCTCCTCCCTATGCACCCGCAACCGTTCTGGCCTTCTCGATTGCCTCTTCAATTGTACCCACCATGTAGAAGGCCTGCTCGGGAAGATCGTCGTGCTTGCCGTCGACGATCTCGCGGAAGCCTTTGATAGTGTCTTCCAGTTTTACGTACTTTCCTTCCAGCCCCGTAAACTGAGCGGCAACGAAGAACGGCTGCGAGAAGAACCTCTGAATCTTGCGCGCTCGGGAAACGATCAGCTTGTCTTCGTCTGAAAGTTCGTCCAGGCCGAGAATCGCGATGATGTCCTGCAGGTCTTTGTAACGCTGCAGAATGAGCTTCACGTCTTGTGCGGTTTTGTAATGCTCCTCGCCCACGTGGCGCGGATCGAGAATACGCGAAGACGAGGAGAGAGGATCCACTGCCGGGTAGATTCCCAGCTCTACGATCTGCCGGGAGAGCGCTGTTACGGCATCAAGGTGAGCAAATGTAGTTGCCGGCGCTGGATCGGTGTAGTCGTCCGCCGGAACATAGACCGCTTGTATTGAGGTGATTGATCCGGTTTTCGTGGAAGTAATCCGTTCCTGCATTTCGCCCATCTCCGATGCGAGGTTTGGCTGATAACCCACCGCCGAAGGCATGCGGCCCAGGAGTGCCGACACTTCCGAACCCGCTTGTGTAAAGCGAAAGATGTTATCGATGAAGAGCAGAACGTCCAGGCCTTGATCGCGGAAATATTCGGCCACTGTCAGCCCCGAGAGGGCCACGCGCAGACGAGCGCCCGGCGGTTCCGTCATCTGTCCATAAATTAGCGCGACCTTCGACTGTTCCAATGCCTTCATGTCGACTTTGGTCATGTCAAACTCACCCGTTTCGTGCAGGTGCTTGTTAAAGGTGTCACCAAACTGGATAACTTCCGACTCTACCATCTCCCTTAGCAGATCGTTTCCTTCCCGAGTTCTCTCGCCCACGCCCGCGAAAACTGAGAAGCCGGAACGAGCCTTGGCGATGTTGTTAATCAACTCCATCACAATCACTGTCTTGCCCACACCGGCGCCTCCGAACAGGCCAATCTTGCCACCGCGTACAAACGGCTGGATAAGATCGATGACCTTGATGCCCGTCTCAAACATCTGCAGTTCGGTGGACTGTTCCTGGAAGGTGGGAGCGTGACGATGGATGGGATAGCGCTCGGTATGCCTAACCTCACCGAGATTATCGACAGGCTGTCCGATTACGTTGAGTACCCTCCCAAGAGTTCCCTCACCAACCGGCATCGTAATCGGTCCGCCGGTGTCGATCACTCTCATGCCGCGCACCATGCCATCGGTCGCGACCATCGCCACCGTGCGCACGCGGCCTTCGCCGAGATGCTGCTGCACTTCAGCAATGACGTCGATAGGGGTAGGGACTTCGAAACCCTCAGAAACTATTCGCAGCGCCTGATATATCGGCGGGAGATGGTGCTCCTCAAACTCGACGTCGACAACCGGACCAATAATCTGCACAACGCGACCGGCGGTTTGGCCGTCGTTGCTTACATTTGCGGTAGGCGTAGCCATACTAACTTTGAACTCCTCTTTCGAGCCCGTGAAGGCGAAACTTTTGGCAGGATGAAAGCCAGACAAGATAACATACACGCCAAACTCGCGCCAAATGTCATTGGTTGACGGATCGCGGTAGGACTGCCAGTTGCCCAACAGCCCCCGCACAGATCCCGGCGTGCAGTTTTCCCGCACCGGGCTCTTCGTGAATACTCGCCTCCGCATGAAGACCTAGCCTGAGGCG
>JACDCK010000252.1 GCA_013817595.1 Pyrinomonadaceae bacterium
CCATCACCGTGCCCCCACCGTATTCCCCCTCAGGTATCACTCCTTCAAACTGTGCGTAGTCTACTGGGTGGTCCTCGACCTGCATTGCGAGCCGTCTGACGGTTGGATCAAGCGAAGGCCCTTTGGGGACTGCCCACGACTTCAACACACTGTCGACTTCCAGCCGGAAGTCGTAATGTAACTGTGTTGCCCGGTGCTTCTGAATAACGAAGAGCCGCCCAGTCTTCGTGCGTTTTTCCTTCGGACCGGGTTCGGGGGTCTTGTCGAACGTCCGCTTCTTTTTGTATTCGGTGAGTGCCATGTCCTTGGAATAACTTAAGGTAATTCCTTAACTATCTAAAAAGTGCACGCTTCTAATGAGTTTGAACGGATGCTACGTCCCCAGACGTATCCGCCGCGGGTTCGAACAGCTCAGTTTGCACCGGATCCAATCCCAGGACTTCCCGCACCCGCGCAAAGCTTCTTCGGTGGATCGGCAACGCTCCGAGTTCTTTAAGTGCGCGGCAATGCTCAGGTGTCGGATAACCCTTATGAGATGCGAAGCCATACCCGGCGTAAGTCCTATCCAGTTCAAGCATGTACGCATCGCGCGTTGTCTTCGCAATTATGGAAGCTGCTGCAATGCTAGCTGACAACGCATCCCCCCGGATGATGCCGCGCTGAGGGGCGGAGCAGTTTGGTATTCGGCGGGCATCAACAAGAACGAAATCGGGAACGCAGGTAAGACCTTGAAATGCTCGCTGCATTGCCAGTAAACCGGCGTGATAGATATTCAAACGGTCTATTTCCTCAACTTCAGCAAACCCAAATGACCAGCAGACAGCGTCGTGCTTGATTTGCTTCGCCATCTCTTCCCGGGTTTCTCCATCAAGAATCTTTTTGGAATCATTGAGCCCGCGAAGCTTGTAATTACGCGGAAGAATGACCGCTCCCGCGACAACGGGGCCGGCCAGCGGGGCCATGCCTGCTTCGTCCACACCGGCTACGAAACTGTAGCCTTCTGCCCACAGCTCAATTTCAAATCGCAGCAGCGAGTGCAGGCGCTGTCCCTCAGAACGGTTACTGTGCCAACGCGCCCGAATGCGTTTCGCAAGATGTTGAGCTCCCTGCCGCGGATCAGTCTCGAGTGCCTCGACAAGTCCTCGGGGCACACTTCGAGCACGATCGATGAATAGAGTTTTTAGTTCAGGAATGGGTTTTTCTAGGAGAGCTTCTAATGACAGCATGTTAACGCGTTCGGTGTTTCAAGCCCTAAAGGCGAACTGAAGTTGGGCACTCCGGTCGGGGTGCTGGTTAAGTTTAGAGTTCAAGCTTTAGCTTGTCCGCACCGCTAAGCCGCAACCTAAAGGTTGAACTCTGAACTTCCGGACTCAAAATGAACCACTACCCTGAGTCGGAGTTATTTTCAGATTCCTGAAACGACGATGCTATTCTAAAACGAAAATGACCATTGGGGCGAACGTAAAGTCGCATAAGCTGTTCTTTTGAACTCGCCACCCTTATGGAAGACCCTTCTTCGACATTTCCCCAAAATGACCTACCAAGCTTGTGGTTCCGCCTGGTGGGACTTTTTCCGCTAGCGTTTTTTTTAGCTCAGACGGCTCACTATTGGAGAATCAATGAACTGGGCCACATGCTCTGGATGTGTAACATCGGAAACCTAGTGCTGGCGATCGGACTCTTTCTTAATCAAGCGCTACTGATCCGCGTGGCAGTTATCTGGATGTTTCCAGGTGTCATGGTCTGGTTAGTGTACGTTGCGCTGGCTTGGGGAATGTTTCTGTCTTCCACACTGGCACACTTAGGCGGACTCATCGTAGGAATCTTCGCAATCAGAAGAGTAGGAATGGATCGCGCTGGGTGGCGCTATGCTCTGGGTTGGTATCTGCTCGTCCAATTTCTGTCGCGGGTGTTGACGCCGGCTAACCTAAACGTGAACGTCTCCCACCACGTCGACCCGGGATGGCAGCAAACGTTCAATGCCTACGGGAAGTTCTGGCTAGTGCTGACTATTCTGACCGCAATAGTCCTATGGATTATCGGAACAGTGCTGCACAGGCTTTGGCCGACCAAGCGAACGGTAGAATCGATTTTTCAGAGTCGCACGAAAATCTGACGTCGGGTAGTTGCTTGATCGGGCGAGGTCGGTTCTTCTTCGTCTGCGCGGCGTCGAACAGACTTGAAACGAGGTCACACTTCGAGAGATCCAGGCTGATAGTTCAAGTACGAGACGACTCAGCGGTCTAGGATTGGGGCTAGCCATTGCTAACTCTTGCGGAGAACAGGCGCGGGTTCTTGAGCGGTCCTATCCTGGATGGCGGAACCCCGACCATTAAAGATGTAACTGTCGCGAGCTCGAACAGCCAGATTAGGTTGATTTACGCGGACTCGAACTTGCCGACGTTGACCCTGTTGCGGTGGTCTCTTCGGATAAAAACCAACGCTATACTGCCGTCGGAGCTCTTCGGCAACACTGCCGAAAGCGTAGGCGAGATTCCCTGTCGAATCAGCCTGGAATTGTCTGGCGCCTGTCCTTTCGGCGAGGTCTCGGAGATAGCGATTGGCCTGCTCGTAGTCTGCTCGGTTCGAGCCTATTCCGCCCCCGCCAGAGCGGCCTCCGCGGCCACCGCCCATCCCCCCTAGAATCTGAATCAGGATATCGGCCGGTGAGGTCGGCACCCGCCGCGTGCCGGGCCAGGTCGACCCGCCACTATTCACATCGGAGTAAGTATCGTACTGAACTGGATAAATTAATGCGTCGACCTCTTCTGCGTCGCGAACATTGCTGGCGTAAGATGCGCGCCGGCTGGTTGTATCCACCCCGTCCGTGAACAAGACCACAGCCTTTCTGCCTGACACTCGATTCAGCCGCTGATTGATCACGAGATCAACTGCATCGTACAGCCTCGTGCCGTCGCCTGTTCGTGTACGGCGAATAGCATCACGAAGTCTGGCTCGATCACCGGTGAACTCAGTCAGAATCCTTACGTGATCGTCGAATGAGACGACCATTACCTGATCGTCCGGGCGCAACTGGTTTACAAACGTGATAGCGGCGTCCTGAATGTCTTCGATCCTGAATCGAGTTGAACCGCTCGTATCGATCATCAACACCACGGAAAACGGTTTATCTACAGACGCAAAAAAGGCGACCTGCTGTTCGACTCCGTCCTCCCAGAGGCGGAAATCCTCCTTGGTAAGATTGGGAATGTATTTGCCATTGCGATCCGTAACGCTCACCGGGAAGGTAACAAGGGTCGTGTCAACTCGAATTACGTCGCCTGCGTCAACTTCTTCTGGTCCGCTATTGATTGTTGGAGACGGTACGCTCGGTTGCCTTGCGGTCGTGCCCGTTCCACCAAGCACCGGTGGTCTAGAGGGAGTCGAGGCGTTAGGCGCCGAAGGTGTAGAATTCTGACCTACACGGCGCTCCCGCGTCTGGGCTGTCAGAGGATTGACGAAAGCAGTGATCAATATGGAGAGGAGCAATAGGCAGGTGAAAGTCTTCTTCATGGAATAAAACTCCTGTACGTGCGAAGCACGATTGACAACACCCTTTGATGCTCAGACGCGAAAATAGATGCTTGATGACGCTTACCGGAGGGAGAGATGAACTGTGCTTAAGATACGCCGAAGGTACGGCGTCCGCAAGTGATTGCCCGCGTACTGAACAGGGTTGGCGTAGCTGACGCCCTTAAACCGGGCCTCAACTCAAACGCGGTCTGAGGGCGTTCCAGATGAAGGGAAGCGTACCCCAAGTCTGCCCGCGATGCTGCGGGCGAAAAGCGAAAAGAACTATTCTTCCCTTTCCCAGAGGAACTTCGGCAAGTGCGATTTGTCCCTTCAATTTATCTTCGCCCATCAGCCAGCCTGAGCGCAGCAAGTTTTCC
>JACDCK010000056.1 GCA_013817595.1 Pyrinomonadaceae bacterium
CGTAAAGCGATCGGGGCCAAGCGCAGCGACATCATGTGGCAGTTTCTAATTGAAGCCGCCACTCTCACCGGCATTGGTGGGATAGTCGGCCTTTCGATAGGTTGGCTCTCAACTTTCCTGCTCCGGTTCCTGCTTCCTTCTTACGTGCCGCTCTGGGCGCCGATCGGTGGCTTCGTCGCCAGTGTCGGCATCGGTCTGATATTCGGGCTTTGGCCCGCATGGAAGGCCGCCCGCCTCGATCCGATTGAGTCACTTAGATACGAGTAGCTCCCCAAGGACAGCTCAAGCCTCGCTAAATTCGCAGGTCAGGAAGGGTGGTTTACCCCCGCCGACTCCCGGCGCCACGCAAGCGGGGGTAAACCACCCTTCCTGACCTGCGAATTTAAGCAACCCGAGAGATGAGAATCATACTCACGGCGCTTCGTTAAGCTTGTATCCGACGCCGCGGACAGTCAGCACATATCGAGGGTTCTTCGGATCAGTCTCCAGTTTCTTTCGCAAGCGATTGATGTGCGGGTCGATGTTGCGCTGATAACCTTCGTAGTTGGTGCTCCAGACGTGGTCCAATAGCGCATTCCTGGACCAGGCGCGTCCGGGTTCAGAAGCCAGCAACTCGAGAATCTGGAACTCAAGCGGTGTGAGGTCAATACGCTCACCCTGTCTGCTGACCTCATGGCGACGTTTGTCTATTATCAAGTCTCCAACTTCTATGCGTTCACCATCCTTGGCCTCCGAAACCGTACCAGAGCGTCTGAGCAGCGCATCCACGCGATATTCCAGCTCGCGTGGGCTGAAAGGCTTTGCCACATAGTCGTCGGCGCCGGCCTCGAAACCGGCGACTTTGTAATCTAGGGCATCGTGAGCGGTTAGGAATAGAGCTGGAGTCTGTAGGCCGCGGTCTCTAACGCGCTTCAGCAGTTCAAATCCAGACATTCCGGGCATGGAGACATCCAGGATAAAGCAATCAAACCGCCCGGCTACAGCCGGCTCCAGCGCCGAGGCACCACTTTCCCGCTCTTCAACCTGAAATCCCAGGCGGCGAAAATACTCAGCCAGCAGGAGCCGCATGTCCGCGTCGTCGTCAACGATCAGAAGCCGCTTCCCAGCGTTCTTGATTGCGCCTTGTTGTTGTTCCAAGACTAGTGACCCATTAGCTGGTGAGTTTTGATTTCACGAAATCGCAATCGAATTATAACCCAGTTCGCGGTCAGCAATCGACCAAGGTTGCGTGGGACCACACGATAAAGTCCAAAGACGAGCAAATGAAATGTCAGCCTTGACGCAGTTAAGCAAGGGTAAGTATAGTAGTTCCCTTAATTTCACAGCCGTATTCAACCTTCCTTTACCTACGGATCAGAGAGTTTCGCCAGCGGCAATGCACGATCTGAGACGACTGCTCAAATATTTACGACCTCACTGGGGCACTTTCACTCTTGCGACTTTTGCGATGCTGCTTGTGGGCGTGCTGGAAAGCGCGATCGGCGCACTGATCGTTCCCATCTTTGATCAAGCCTTTGCACAAGGCGGCGGGCAGCGCACTCCTACGCTCTTCGGGCTGCAACACATCATCCCACACTCGGGTCTGGAAGCCTGGAAAATTATTTCGATTTTGTTGCTGGCGTTCACCTTTACCAAAGGAATCGCCGAGTACTTTTCGACCTATCTAATGGCGCGCATCGGGCAGTCTGCCGTCCTGAAACTCCGCCAGGATCTCTATAGGCATTTGCTCTCGCAGTCGGCAAGTTTTTTCGAGCGTCACCGCACCAACTATCTCGTTTCGCGTCTGGTGTCCAGCGCGGCGGCAATAGAGATAGCAGTTACCGGCACGATTCGCGATATGCTCCGCGAGAGTTTCACACTGATAGCGTTTCTCTCCGCGTCCTTTTATTACAGCTGGCGGCTGACGTTGGGTTCGTTGACGATCGCACCAATCATTGCCGTGCTTACGGCAAGGTTCGGCACCAAGCTCCGTAATCTCGCTCGCGAAAGCTTTGAAGGAAACAAAGAGCTCACCGATACAGCGCAGGAAGCGCTATCCAATCAAAGTATTGTTAAGGCGTATCGCGCTGAGGCGCGGGAATCTTTTCGTTTCACGAACGTGGCCAAGAGGATCGTCCGAGCGAATTTGCGCACTGCCAGCATCTCGGGATTTGCGCCGCCTACGATCGAAATGCTGGGAGTGGTCTTCGTCGTCTTTCTCCTCTTCTTCGGCCAGCGTGAGATCATGTCCGGACGCATGAACGCGGCTCAGTTTCTGACATTCCTGTTCTTTCTCTTTCGTAGCTACGACCCCATGCGTAAACTTTCGCGACTGCAAAACAGCATGGAGCAGGCCCTGGCCGCGGCGCATCACGTTTGGGAAGTGATGGACGAGCACGCGGAAATTCCCGAGAAAGATAATGCGACCGAGCTCCCGCCACTCAAGTACGCCATCGAACTACAAAACGTCTCTTTCGGTTACGCAAATGAGGCGCGCCCGGTATTGCACAACATCCAGCTGAAGATTCCCGGTGGTGCAATGGTTGCACTCGTGGGTGAATCAGGAGGCGGCAAATCGACGCTCACAAAGCTCTTTCCACGCTTTCATGATCCGGTTTCTGGCTCGGTGCTCTGGGACGGGATCGATCTACGAGATGTGAAGCTCTCAAGCTTGAGACGTCAAATCGCGCTGGTCACTCAGGAAACCGTGCTTTTCAATGACACGGTTCTCCATAACATCGCGTACGGCAGACCCGAGGCTACGCAAGCTGAAATCGAAGAGGCTGCTCGCATAGCTTTCGCGCACGACTTCATCATGGAACTACCGCGCGGCTACGAAACGATTGTCGGCGAGCGGGGAGTTTTTCTCTCCGGCGGGCAGCGTCAACGTTTGGCCATCGCCCGCTCGCTACTGGTTGATGCGCCGCTATTAATTCTGGACGAGGCTACCTCAGCTCTGGACGCAGAATCCGAACGTTACGTGCAACGCGCAATAGCTAATCTAGTTCGCAACCGCACCACCATCGTGATTGCTCACCGCCTCTCTACCGTCCGTCGCGCTGACAGCATTGTGGTGATAGAAGGAGGTCGGATTATCGAAATGGGAACCCACACCACGTTGCTGGCTCGTGGCGGGCAGTATAAGAAACTCTATGAGCTTCAGTTTGCAGACGAAGAAGAAGAGTTGTCAGTCAGTAATCAATGATCAGTAGTCAGTAGTCAGTAGTCAGTAGTGTTTGAATTAAGTAGAGCAAGCACAATGCACGATTCTAGAGGGAACCGACTGACGCCTGACCACTGACTACTGACAAACAAACTTATGAAATCAATGACGGGATATGGTCGTGGCTCTGCAACTGGAGATGATTTCTCCGTGTCCGTCGATTTGAAGACGGTTAACAACCGTTTTCTCGATGTGCATCTACGCCTGGGGGGAGAACTCTCGCCGCTGGAAGGACAGATCAAACGACGCATCAGTTCCCGGGTCTCGCGGGGTCGGGTTGATGTAACCGTCACGTTTGAGCCCACGTCCCAGGTTGCCTACGAGTTGAATCGTCCGCTAATTACGGGCTATGTGAGGGCCCTGAAAGAAATGCAGGAGGAGTTTGGAATCGCGGGCGATCTGGACATCAATGTGCTTGCGCGGCTCCCGGGAGCGCTGCAAACCGCACGCGACGGCCTCAACGAAGGCATGATAGCCGGCATTGAGCGCGCGCTCGATGCAGCACTTGCGGAGCTCGAAAAAATGCGAGCACAGGAAGGCGAGACGCTGCGCAAAGAGATGCGCGAACGTCTAGACAACATAGAAGCGCAGGTTCCGGTTATCGAAGCGGCAGCGAGTGGACTGGTTGAGGCCTATCGGGTGCGCCTGCAAAAGCGGATTGGTGAGCTGTTCAACCGGGAAAACCAGATGGTTGAGCTTGATCCTGCACGAATGGCTCAGGAAGTCGCCTATCTGGCTGACAGGAGTGATGTCAGTGAAGAGATGGTTCGACTTCGCAGTCATCTGGCCCAATTTCGCGAGGCGCTGGATTCCACAAGCGAGACCGGGAAGATGCTTGACTTTCTGCTGCAGGAACTGAATCGGGAAGCAAATACGACCCTGTCGAAATCAACAGAGCTTTTAATCAAAGAGGCCGCGCTCGGCATCAAGGCTGAGGTGGAGAAACTGCGCGAGCAGGTCCAGAATGTCGAGTGAACAGAAAGAGTTTGAACGACTAGACACTGTGGCTCCTGAGGAGTCGACGCGTGGCATTCTCTTCGTTGTGAGTTCTCCCTCGGGCGGCGGCAAAGGCACGCTCATTCAACAGGTGTTGAAGCAGGCGCAAAATCTTAGATACTCTGTTTCATACACCACTCGTGCGCCGCGTAATGGCGAAGTTGAAGGACGCGAATACTTCTTCGTGAGGCCGGAAAAGTTTGAGGCCATGGTCGCAGCCGGTGAATTTCTGGAATGGGCACATGTGCATGGCAAGCTCTACGGCACCAGCCGCCATCAGGTTTCTCGTGAAGTATTTGAAGGACGAGACATCATTCTCGAAGTGGATGTGCAAGGGGCTGCCAGCGTGCGTGAGTTAGTCACAGATTCGGTCAGCGTTTTTATCCTGCCCCCATCGGTTGAGATCTTGCGGCAGCGGTTAATAGCCCGAGGAACCGATTCATCGGGGGAGCTGGAGCTGCGACTGAGACACGCGCCCGCGGAACTGAAGCACTACAAAGAGTTTGATTACGTGATCATTAATGATGAGGTGGAAAAGGCGGCCGGACATCTGAGTAGCATAATCGAGGCCGAGAGAGCGCGCCGAGCCCGCCAGGAGCCACAGATTAAGCGAGTAGTCGAGAGTTTTTCTTTAGACTAAAGCCGAACTCTCGTAATGCGGCCTTTGTCCAGAATGATCGGAAGCGGATTCTGCGAAGCAACTGCGCCTCCGGCGCACGGTGATCGCAATTTGGTTGCGGGCCAAACCGCGCTGCAAATGGCTATCCAGTCTTACAGTAAGCGCTAACAGGAGGACTATCAGCCATCATGAAAACACCAAACACAGATCTGGAAAATGCCTTAGATGAGATTCAGGCTCCGGAAATCGATTCCAAATATCGGCTCATTATTCTCGCCGCTAAGAGAAGCAAACAGCTGCAGCGCGGCGCCCGCCCACGCATCGAAATCGATCCTGTGAAGCACAAGCCCACTCGTATCGCCCTGGAAGAGGTCATGCGCGGTAAGGTGAACTTTAAGATTAACGACGAAGATAACGAATAGCGACGGAGCAGGATCTGTATCAGGGCGAGCCGGGCGTGGCCTACATCCCTTTGTAATCCGGCCCGCCACCGCCTTCCGGAGTCACCCAATTGATAATCTGGTACGGATCCATGATGTCGCACGTTTTGCAGTGAACGCAGTTTGAGAAGTTGATCTGAAGTTTGCGCCTGCCGTTCGTTCCCTGGTCAACCATTTCGTAAACCGCTGCCGGACAAAAACGCTGGCATGGGTTGCCATATTCCTCAGCGCAACGCGTGGAACAGATGTTGTTATCCAAAACATGCAGGTGCGCGGGCTGATCTTCGTCGTGTCCAACCGCGGCATGGTAGACGCCGGTAAGCTTGTTGAATGTCGTCTTACCGTCGAACCGAAGCCCGTTGTAACGCTGTTCGATGTTGTCGCCGTGATATCCGTAAGCAGATAGCTTCTTCATCACTTCATGGCCAGGCTCCGCTTTCGTACGATCGAAAATCCCCCAGGCCCGCCCTCCGGTAATGAACTGCAGGCCGGTGTTTACTAATCCCAGCCAACGTCCATGCTTGAAGCCCGCATGAAAGTTCCTCACCTTGCGCAGCTCCGGCATGATCCAACTTTGATTAACGAGTTGCTCATAGCGTTGCAGCTGGCGTGCTGAGAAATCTCCGGCTAACAGCGCTTCGAATATGGCTTCCGCTGCCAGCATGCCGCTCTTGATCGCTGAGTGAATTCCTTTCAGTCGCTGTGAGTTGAGAAATCCGGCACAGTCGCCCACGAGCAACACTCCGTCGGCGTAAATCCTTGGCATGGCGAAGTAGCCACCTGCGGCGATTGTTTTGGCGCCGTAACGGATCATCTTGCCGCCCTCGAGTAAGCGTGAGAGAAAGGGATGCGACTTGAATCGTTGAAACTCCGCGTGCGGGTCGAGCAGGGGATCTTGATAGTCGAGACCGGTTACATAGCCGATATTGAGAATGCGATTTTGCATTCCGTAGATCCAGCCGCCGCCGTAAGTGTGAGCATCTGACGGGAAACCCAATGTGTGTGTCACACGGCCCGTGGGATACCGATCATCTGGCAGTTCCCACAGCTCCTTTACGCCAATACTGTAAACCTGGGGTTCCCGGCCTTCATCAAGACCGAGACGTTCGGTGAGTTTTTTGGTTAACGAGCCGCGAGGTCCTTCCCCGAGCACCGTTACCTTCGCGTGCAAATCAACTCCCGGCTCAAAGTTGGCCTTCGGCTTCCCTTCTTTGTCGATTCCTTTGTCGCCTGTGCGAACACCAATCACACGGTCATCCGCATCGTAAAGCATCTCCGCCCCGGGAAACTCCGGGAAGATATTGACCCCCGCTTCTTCGCATTTCTCGCCCAGCCACGCAGTGAGTCGGTTCAAGGAAACGATGTAGTAGCCGTGATTCTGAAGTGGGGGGGGCGTGATCGGGGACCGGATCGCATGCTTCTCTGTCAGGTAAAGGAAGTAGTCTTCTTTGACTGGAGATTCAACTGGTGCGCCTTGCTCGATGAAGTCTGGAATCAGTTCCCTGAGCGCTCGCGGATCCATCACTGCTCCGGAAAGGATATGAGCCCCGACTGACGTGCCCTTCTCGATTACGCCAATCTCGATCTGAGTAAGCGGCTTTCCCTGACCCTCCCCTTTTGCGACTGCCTCATTGTGGCTCTCGATTAAGCGTGCAAGATGCAATGCGCCGCTCAAGTTTGCCGGTCCTCCACCGACAAAGACGACATCCATTTCCAGCGTTTCCCGTTCCATCAATTTTTCGCCAAGATTTCCAGTCAGAAATGAATCATCATTCAGTCTGGCGAGTATAGCAAATGCGGCTCGACTGTCTAAGTATAACGCCCTGAAAGGGCGCAGCAAGCATCACCAAAACATGGAGCTCGTCGTATTCAATCGCTCTACAGTTTCAACATCTCCAGATATTCAGGTTTGCGAGGTTCTTTGCGCCCTTTCAGGGCGGTGGGTTATTGACGTAACCCAGGGGCGGCGCGCCAAGCGCTTGCCCCTGGCTACCTTCTGCCGCGCCTCCCGCGCTACGGGGATCATTTCTCTTATGTCCTACCACGCCCGATTAATGTTGGAGCACAAGCCAACCGGCGTGGATGAACCCGATCTCATTCGTCGATCATCACGCCGGGCTGTACAATGACTCGAAACTCCAACTCCAGATCGCAGTCAGTAGTCCACACCCCAAAAAGAGGTGGGTATGTCAGATCATCAGCACACGAACCTGTTGATTAACGAAACCAGTCCTTATCTTCTCCAACACGCTCACAATCCGGTGGACTGGTATCCCTGGGGCGCAGACGCGTTTGCGAAAGCCCGGAGCGAGAACAAGCCAATCCTATTGAGTATTGGATATTCAGCCTGTCACTGGTGCCACGTCATGGAGCACGAGTCATTTGAAAACGAAGAGATTGCGCGCCTCATGAACGCGAACTTTGTCAGTATTAAAGTTGATCGCGAAGAGCGGCCGGATTTGGATCAGATCTACATGAACGCTGTTCAGATGATGACGCATCACGGCGGCTGGCCGATGACCGTCTTTCTCACCTCTGAAGGTGTTCCCTTTTATGGCGGAACCTATTTCCCTCCGGAAGATCGGAACAACATGCCTGGATTCCCACGCGTGCTCATCAGCATGGCGAAGGCCTACCGGGAACGTCCGGCGGATATCGAGCAAACCGGGGCCTCCATCCTTGCCGAACTGAATCGCTTGAGTCTTGCACGTGAATCAAATGAACCACTATCGCAAGAACTTCTGGACCACGCTTTCAGAGGGATTGTTAAGAGCTACGACCCGGTTCACGGCGGCTTTGGCGGCGCTCCAAAATTTCCGCCGGCCATGACCTTAGAGTTTCTGCTGCGCGTCTATAACCGCAGCGGAAAACAAGAAGCTTTAGAGATTGTCGCTCACACGTGCCGCAAGATGGCCGACGGCGGAATTTTCGATCACCTTGGCGGCGGTTTTCACCGCTACTCAACGGACGCGAGGTGGCTGGTGCCGCATTTCGAGAAGATGCTTTACGACAATGCGCTCCTTGCCCGAGTCTATCTGCACTACTACCAGCTAACCCATGACGAGTGGGCGCGCAGGATCGCCGAAGGTATCCTTGATTACGTAGTGCGGGAGATGACGGATGCGAACGGCGGCTTCTACTCAACACAAGACGCCGATTCCGAAGGCGAGGAAGGGAAGTTTTTTGTATGGAGGCCCGACGAAATCGCGTCTGTCCTGGACCAGGAGGACACACCACTCTTCTCGGCCTATTACGAAGTCACCGAGGCGGGAAACTTCGAAGGTAAGAACATTCTAAATGTCACTCGGCCCCTCGAAGACGTAGCAGCGAAATCGAAAGTTACCCCTGAGGAGCTTCAGCAATTATTAGAGCGCTCGAGGCGCAAACTCTTTGAGCTACGTGAAAACCGTGTGAAACCCGATCGTGATGAAAAGATTCTGACTGCCTGGAACGGAATGATGCTGGCGAGCTTTGCCGAAGCGGCAGCGATTCTCGACCGCGAAGATTATTTAGAGATTGCCAGACGCAATGCCCGGTTCGTCCTCGACAATTTGCGTCGTGATGACCTGCTTCTAAGAACTTACAAAGACAACACTGCGAAACTGAATGCCTATCTGGAAGACTACGCATTTCTCAGCGATGGACTCCTCACTCTGTACGAGGCTACCGGAGAACTGGAATGGTTCGAGGCGACTCTTTCTATAACTAACAAGATGATCGACGAATTCTGGGATGATCAAGACGGGGGATTCTTTTACACCGGCAGAAGTCACGAGAGTTTGATCATTCGTTCAAAGGATTATTTTGACAACGCCACTCCTTCAGGGAATTCCGTCGCAACCGAAGTGATGCTGCGCCTCGCCGCCTTAACAGATAACAACGACTACCGAAGAAGGGCGGTGACCATCTTACGCCTTATCGCCGATTCCTTGCGGCGATATCCATCTGGTTTTGGACGGGCTCTTTGCGCTCTCGACTTTAATCTGGGGACGCCCAAAGAGATAGCCCTCATGGGCGACCATGATTTACCCCAGACTCGCCTTTTGCGAAGAGCGGTATGGCAGCCGTACGTCCCTAACAAAGTGGTAGCCCAGGCGGCTCCTGGGGATAGTCGAAGCTCCGAGCTGATTCCTCTCCTACGTGATCGCGGATTGGTCAATAACAATCCGACGGCCTATGTTTGCGAGCATTTCACTTGCAGTGAGCCAGTGACAGACCCGGAAAAGCTCGTCTCTCAATTGACTCAACAGTGGCCAACTTCAGGTGTGATGACGGGTTGACCGAGCCATTTCTCTCGCTGAACCCCAACATCGGGTTGGAGGCCGGGCTGCCTTTAAACATCATGTCCGTCGCATTCAGATCTCCAGGTAAGGTTGGCTAAAGCCCCGGTGTGAATTAGAGGTGCGACAACCAAAGCTAAAACCCACGGCGCACGCTGCACCATGCAGTGTGTGCTTCTTTGTGACTGCGGGTCCAGTTTTGCGCGTGCTCACAAATGTCGCGTATAATCAGCCACCTTACTCGCAACAGTCAGAGTATCTCGTCGGCCTTGGTTGTCACGGCCCTTAAGCGATAAGAATCAAATTGTTGCCCAGAGCAGCTAGCAAATGAGCAAACAGACCGCAGCGTCAGAAATGAGTACGGGATCTGGCGAGAAGACCAGAACCGGCGTGATCGATCAGGACCCACCCAAAGCGGTCGCTCAACAACTCAAAACCGTCAAGCAAGAGCAGAAGCACCGCGTCGACGATATTGACCAGAAGACGCTAATCGACCTTTATCGCCAGATGCTTTTGGTTAGGCGCTTCGAAGAAAAAGCGGCCGAGGCCTACAGCATGGGTAAGATTGGCGGCTTCTGCCATCTCTACATCGGTCAGGAAGCCGTGGCCATCGGCGCCATTTCCGCAATCCGCACTGATGATTACGTCTTAACCAGTTATCGGGAGCACGGCCATGCGATTGCCAAGGGGATTTCTCCTAATGCGGTGATGGCCGAGTTGTTTGGCAAGGCCGGCGGCTGCTCCAGCGGCAAGGGCGGTTCGATGCACATGTTCGATCGCAACGTAAACTTCCTGGGGGGGCATGCCATAGTCGGCGGCCAGATCCCGCTTGCTACTGGTGTGGCCTTCGCTTCGAAATACAGAGGCACGGACCAGGTGACGCTTTGCTTTTTCGGAGAGGCCGCGGTCAACCAGGGCGCTTTTCACGAGTCGCTAAACATGGCTCAGCTCTGGAAGCTTCCCTGCATTTACATCTGCGAAAACAATCAATATGGCATGGGCACGTCGCTGGATCGCGCCATGTCGTTTCAGAACATCGCCGAGAAGGCGCGCGCCTACGAGATCGCTTCAGAGTTCGTTGACGGCATGGATGTGCTGGCCGTGAGAGAAGCTACCGCGCGAGCTGTTGAACGAGCTCGCAAGGATTTTCTGCCCACCCTACTCGAGGTGCGCACTTACCGCTTCATGGGCCACTCGATGTCTGATCCCGGGAGCTACCGCACGCGTGCCGAGATCGAGAAGCACCAGGAGCGCGATCCGGTGAAGGTATTCTCCGCGACTCTCAAGGAGAAAGGGATCGTCGATGACGCGGCGCTCGCAGAGATGGAGAAAAGCGTCCGCGAAGAAGTTGAACACGCCCTTCGTTTCGCCGAGGACAGTCCGCAGCCCGCGCCCGAGGAGTTGTATACAGATGTCTATGCCAATCCGATCGTTCCGCGTAACCGCGGGATAGATAGTAAGTAACGAATAGTTTTCGGCGAGCAATCAGAGGAAACATTTAATGGCCGTCATCACCATGCGGGAGGCCCTCAACCAAGCGCTCCGGGAGGAAATGCTTCGTGACCAGGATGTTTTTCTGATGGGCGAAGAAGTCGCTGAATACCAGGGCGCTTACAAAGTCACCAAAGGGCTTCTCGAAGAGCTGGGTTCGAAGCGGGTTGTTGACACTCCGATTACCGAGCTGGGGTTTGCCGGGTTGGGCGTGGGCGCGGCGATGGTCGGCTTGCGGCCAATCATCGAGTTCATGACGTTTAACTTTTCAATTCTCGCGACCGATCAAATCATCAACTCCGCGGCAAAAATGTTTTACATGTCCGGTGGGCAGTTTAAGATTCCCATCGTCTTTCGAGGACCTGGAGGTTCCGCTTTTCAGGTCTCCTCGCAACACTCACAGGCCCTGGAATCATGGTTCGCCTACTTTCCCGGCCTCAAAGTGGTGATGCCTTCAACGCCCGCCGATGCGAAGGGGTTACTTAAGACCTCTATTCGCGATGACGACCCCGTGATCTTCATTGAGCAGGAGAGGATGTACGGCCATAAAGGCGAAGTCCCAGAGGATCCTGAATTCACGATCCCGCTGGGACTGGCTGACGTCAAACGGGAAGGAACGGACGCGACGATTGTGGCTAGATCGTTAATGGTGCCGGTCGCTTTGAAGGCGGCGGAAGAGCTGCAGAAACAAGGTATCTCTTGCGAAGTTATCGATCCGCGAACGATCAGACCTTTGGACATCGACACGATTGTGGAATCAGTAAAGAAGACTAGTCGAGTAGTAGTGGCGGAAGAGTCGCATCCATTCTGCGGTGTTGCGGCCGAGATCAGCATGGAAATTATGGATCGCGCGTTTGACTATCTGGACGCTCCGGTGAAGCGGGTTTCGGGCGCGGATGTTCCCATGCCCTACGCTAAGAATCTCGAGGAACTCGCGATACCAGGTGTCGATCAACTGGTGGCCGCAGTCCACGAGGTGTCTTACATGTAAAGGCTATCAGGTGTCCGTGGTCAGTCGTCCGTTGTTTCCGTTCTCTCGGCAAATGGCCGCCTGTCAAGCGTAAGAAAATAACGGACAACTGACAAAGGACAAATCTTAATGGCAACTCAGGTGATCATGCCGAAACTCTCTCCCACCATGGAGGAGGGACAGCTTTCTCGTTGGCTGAAAAAAGAAGGCGACAAGGTCTCGATGGGCGAGCCGCTCGCTGAGATTGACACCGACAAAGCGACGATGGAAATGCAGGCTCTCGGCAATGGAGTGCTTCGCAAGATTCTGATCAAAGAGGGCGAATCGGCTCCCTTGGGTCAATTGATAGCGATAATTGGGGAGCCCGACGAAGACATTTCCGCACTGGAAGGATCGGCAGCCAAATCACCTTCGGCAAGTGGCAAGCCGGCGGAAGCTACAGCGGAAGTTGATACGGCGTCTGCGCCGACCGCGGCCGATCAGGCCCCTGTCGCTGCTGTTGGCGAAGCCGTTAAGGATGCTGACGGCAAAGCTCGGCAAGCTGCCGGCGCAGAATCTCGTGGAAGTGCGGCTGGAAACGGTAGTCAGGCTGTAGAGTCTGGCGC
>JACDCK010000253.1 GCA_013817595.1 Pyrinomonadaceae bacterium
ATCCGGGAGCGCGGCAGGCGAAACTTGCGCCGCGTTCGCCGCGACATTGTTCGGCATCGCCGTTCCGAAAGGTTCGCCGACAAATTTGTTCGGTTCAACAATCATTTGCTTGCGCGAATAATCGTAGATGACTTTGAAGCGTCGCAGCAGACCGCTTCCCAAGTTTCCATTTCGTCCGTCGTTTCGCCCTACCCCTAATGATTCATCGGGAAAACTCGTCGGCATGTTTTTGAATGTTTGGCCGCCCAGCTCAAAATTTTTCACTCGTCCGGTGTAGCCTGTGATTTCGCCACTTCCGCCCCTGCCCAAGACAATCTTCGCCGCTCCATCGGGAGACTTGATTTCCGGCTTCGTGCCGACTTCGAGCGACAGAGCGTGGCTCGCGCCCGTGTCAACCACAAGTTTGACCGGAAATGATTTGTCGCCTGACAAACGGACGTTCGCCATTATGTAAGGTCTCCCGCCTTCGTCAAAAGTTACGGGCAAAACAGTTCCTTTGCCGGAGTATTTATATTTGGCTGGCTCGTAGAATCTAACGACGCGCTTTTCCCAATCAACCTCGACGACGAGAGTTGAAAATACTATCCTCCCGATAACGCCGTCGAAGCCGGCAAGAAAATGCGAATTTTTCGGGAGCCTTCGCACCGCCAGCCTGCTGCCCGAAAGTTCGATTCCGCCAATGTTAAAGTTGACGTTCTCCGCAATCGAAACCTCGCTGGCTGCGCCGCCGCCCGCACCGCGTACCGGCATCGTTCCGGTAATTTTGAGATTGAGCGAGTCAATAATTTCCGCGTTGTGGAGAGACGTTCCCTGCGCGCCCGTGTCGAGAACGTAGCGCAAAGGACGCGAGCTGTTAACGCTGACGGGAATCACCATCAAATTACTTTCAACTCCAAACGGGACTTCGACAAAACTTTTTCCGGCGGGAAAACTCACCACCGGCAACCGCATATCAGGCATCCGCCGTTCGGGTTGTTGTGTGATTTGCCGAGTTTGCCCCGACACAAATAAACTGCCTGAAACTAAAACGGACACGAAAAACATTAAAGATAAAATTGCTTTTGCAGACATGAAAGTTACTCCTTGTTGATTTTTAATTTTCACCGACTGCGTCCTTTAGCATTCGCACAGAAGAGGCTTACCTTGACTGGATTAAGCAGGCCGGCGAACTGGAAGCTCGATGGAACGTCGCATTTGTGGTCACTTACATTTTTCAATCATCACGGTAGTGACTAGAAATCACGGAACCACCGGAGCTGCTGGCAGGTTGATTAAGGACGCCGCTGAAAGCAAAGTTCGCTCGCTGACCCTCCACCTGCAGGACCCAACTCTTAAAATCCTCCGCGGCCGGGCACATGTTGCCACGGCCTTGCAGAATGAACCGGAATTTGGTTCTCGCGGTAATTCCGCCTTTGAAAATACCTGTGCCTGAGACTGGGCCTTCGAATCGCCACTCTTTGTAGAGCAACGGACCTCCTGCGCCTCTTTGCTGGCCATCTCTGGGATCAGTGCCAAAAAAGAGGGCAGTATTTGGGATGGTAAAAGTAAGAGTGCCGCGGTTACCTTGTTGGTCCGTAAACTCCAGCCGCCAGTCTCGGGTATAGGGCGGTATGCGCCGGAGCGTGTAGGTCTCGGAGGCTCGGGATATTCCTTTGACTTCTTCAAGGCCCGCCGCAGTCAAGTACAACAATGCAGTCTTGTCCAACTTATGACTCAATTGTCCTACGATCGCCAGAACCTCCGGATCGGATTTGGCTGTTTCCTGGAACCACGTGCCTGGTTCCGCGCAACAGGCACAGCCATAGACGATCGGTGAGTTCGTTAGAACCAGCATTACGGCGCAAAAGACGGCGGCACCCATCTTCTTGTGTAATGTAGCAAGATTGTGTAATGAAGCAAGAGAAGCTGCTTTCATAGTTTCCTCCATGGACGTTGAGTCAGATTGCGGCCGCCGAACTTTCTGGTCGTTTATCGCCCGCTGTCGTTCCTTTGTCCCAGGGCCTCAAGCTCTGCTCCAAGCCCTTCCGCAACTCGTTCCACGGCTTTGGTGATCCCGGGCTAACTCCTCCAGGTCCATGCGCCCTTCATTGAATGATTCTTTCCCGCCCACACGCCCCGTTAAGCGCCGCACTCACTAAACGACGTGCCCACCAGATCGAGCGCTTCGTCCTGCGGCAGTACTCCTTCGCCACACTCGCCACAGTGATAATAGGCACGGCGGAATTTCTAGTCACTCACTTTCTTCAATCACCACGGTAGTGATTAGAAACCTCGGTCTTACGGCATCAACGGTTAACCCCATTCGCATCCACTTCAGTATTTATTCGCAGCCTCTATCGTATATTCGCATCCACTTCTAAAAGCGATACACGTGCTACGAAACTTACTAATGCTGGTACTTGGAAATAGTATAGTTAACGCGATGACCAATATCGAGTTGTTCAACCTTTGCAGTGCGCCGGCAGAGCGAAACGGCGACGGCGCTTTGGTTCAAAACACGGGCAGGGGAAATCCAAAGCGGTGTCGCGCTGCGGCTTGCCACCGCACTGCTCCACAAAACTGCCCGCCGCGTCACTTTTTCGGCGGCGTCTTCATGGGTCTGAAGTTGACGTTAAGATGCTGTAGGCGTTGCTCGTGAATATTCAAACGCGTGAGATAGTCGGCGTAGTTCTTTCGCTCCTTTGGCGACCAGGTCACTTCCGACAGGGCGGTCAAGCGAGGAAACGCCATGTACTCAACATGTCCCGGGGTCGGCAGATACTCAGTCCACAACTGGGCCTGCGCCCCGAGTACGCGCTTGCCCTCTGCGGCGGTTAAATCTTCGGGGACCGGCTCGAACTGATAAACCGTCTCCAGTGGCAGGAAGCCACCGATGGACGGCAGCTCGCCCGGATCCTGCGATTGGTAGTAGTCGAGGTAGGTATGGGTTGTGGGAGCCATGACTACATCGTGCCCGGACTTTGCCGCCGTAATGCCGCCCTTCACACCACGCCAGGACATAACGGTCGCACCGGGAGCTAGTCCGCCTTCCAGAATCTCGTCCCAGCCAATCAGTCGCCGGCCCTTAGCCGCCAGGAACGTATCCATGCGGCGAATGAAGTAGCTCTGTAGTTCATGTTCATCCTTCAGGTTCAGTTCCTTTAGTCGCTCCTGAACCTGCGTGCTGGCCTTCCACTGGTCCTTGATGGCCTCATCGCCGCCGACGTGTATGAACGTACCGGGGAATAGCTCGATCACTTCGGTCAACACATCCTGCATGAAGAGGATGGTCTTCTCACTTGGATTGAAGATGTTCGCGTTGATACCCCAACGGCTCCAGACTTCGAGGGGCTCGGCAGTGACTCCCAGCCACGGGTAAGCGGCAATCGCCGCCTGCGCGTGACCGGGCATCTCGATCTCCGGTACCACCGTGATATGACGTAGTCGCGCATACTCCACAACTTCGCGGATGTCCCGCTGCGTATAGAAACCGCCGTGCGGCTTCTTATCAAAGCCGCGGGGATTTCTCTCGTGGCCGAGCCGTGTCTGTTTACGCCATGCCCCGATCTCTGTTAGTCGCGGATACTTTTTTATTTCGATGCGCCAGCCCTGGTCGTCGGTGAGGTGCCAGTGGAATGTATTCAGTTTGTGCAGCGCCAGCAGGTCAACAAAAATCAGGACGAACTCTTTGGGCATGAAGTGGCGGCAAACGTCGAGCATCGCTCCCCGCCAACGAAAGCGCGGCTGATCCTCTACATGCGCCAAAGGTACGGTCCATTCAACGTTTTTTTGCATGCTCGACGAGAAGATCGCCGGCGGGAAAAGCTGTCTCAGGGTTTGTATTCCGTAGAAGATCCCGGCTTCCGTCCGTGCGCGGATGGTCACACGTTGCTGAGTAACGT
>JACDCK010000254.1 GCA_013817595.1 Pyrinomonadaceae bacterium
CCTGGAGATATGGAGAGAAGGTAAGACTTACGAACAGGAATATGTTCGCGGCGTTCCCGTTGTAGCCCTGAGGCAGACAGGAAAAACCAAGAAGCGCGGAACCAAGATCACGTTTAAGCCTGACACGCAAATTTTCGTTCATACCGAGTTTAGCTTCGATAAACTGTCTGAGCGCTTGCGCGAAAAGGCTTTCCTCAACAAGGGCATTCGGATCACGATCAAAGACGAGCGGGAAGAGCCGGAGCGCTCTCACGAGTTCTATTACAAGGGTGGCATTGCGGAGTTTGTAAAACATCTAAACAAGAATAAGACCACGCTTCACGACAAGCCGATCTATTTTGAGAAGGAAGGCGACAGCCTGTCGATCGAAGTTGCTATCCAGTACAACGATGGTTACGACGAGAAGGTCTATTCGTTCGCCAACAACATCAACACGGTGGATGGTGGAAGTCACCTTTCAGGTTTTCGCTCCGCCTTCACGCGAACGATCAATGCCTACGCGCAGTCGTCGGGTCTGGCCAAGAACTTCAAGACCTCCTTAACGGGCGATGATGTTCGCGAAGGTCTGGTTGCGGTTATTTCCGTGAAGCTGCCTCAACCCCAGTTTGAGGGACAGACTAAGGGCAAGCTCAACTCAGATGTGAAGGGGGCCGTGGAGTCGTTTTTGAACGAACGGCTAACGGAGTACTTCGAACAGAATCCCACAGTTGCCAGGAGGGTGGTCGGCAAGTCTCTCGACGCTGCCCGGGCTCGCGAGGCTGCCAGGAAAGCGCGTGAAATCGTGCGCAAGGGCGCGATGGGTTCAACCATGCTCCCTGGAAAGCTGGCTGATTGCCAGGAGCGCGATCCAGCACTCTCGGAGATTTACATCGTCGAGGGCGACTCGGCAGGTGGATCAGCTAAACAGGGACGCGACCGGAAGAACCAGGCAATCCTTCCGCTCAAGGGAAAGATCCTTAATGTCGAGAAGGCACGATTTGACAAGATGCTGGGGCACAGCGAAATCAAATCGCTGATCATGGCGCTGGGAACGGGAATTGGGAAAGAGGATTTCGACGCCAGCAAGCTCCGTTATCACAAGATCATTCTGATGACCGACGCTGACGTAGACGGTTCACACATCAGGACACTGTTGTTAACTTTCTTCTATCGGCAGATGTCCGAGCTGGTTGAAAAAGGATACGTCTACATCGCACAACCACCCTTATTTAAGGTAAAACGGGGCAAGAAAGAGGAATACATCAAAGACGAAGGCTCGATGATCCGCTACCTGATGCGCATGGCAACAGCCGACATGACCGTAAAGACAACCGGCGCCAAAGACGTTATTGAAGGTAAAGAGCTGGCGAAATCATTGGAGAAGATGGTTGACTTTAAGCATTACTGTGAGCGAGCGTCGCGGCGCATAGGAGGCGATTCGCACCTACTACAGACTCTGCTTGAGGCTTTCGGCGGCAAAAAAGGTGTTTTGCGCAAAGAGGGTGCAACTCTTCGCAAGATCTTTCAGGATGGCGACCTCATGGCCCGAGTCGAAGCCGTCCTGTCCAAGGCCGCGTACAAGACCGAGCTCTCGACCGATGAGGAACATGGATTGTGGGAGATCGAAACCTCGACCATCTCCGGTATTAACCTCTCCATCGATTGGAACTTCGCCAGCTTTGTAGAGTTTCAGAAAGCCGTGGAACTGTATAGTGAGCTCGAAGATAAACTGGCGGCGCCTTTTACAACAGGGGCGAATGGAACTCAGGAAGAGATTCCCACGCGTGATGCTCTGCTTGAAAAGGTCCTGGCCGCAGCGAAAAAGGATTTGAGCATTCAACGATATAAAGGACTCGGCGAGATGAATCCGGAGCAACTGTGGGAGACAACCATGAATCCGGAGAAACGAACGCTGCTCCAGGTCAGAATCGACGACGCGGTGGAAACCGATGAGATGTTTACGGTTCTGATGGGCGACGCAGTAGAGCCAAGACGTAAGTTCATCGAGGACAACGCTCTCGACGTGAGAAACCTAGATGTGTAGTAAGTAAATCGGGATCACGCCTCAGCTCCCGATTATCTAACTCACTTCTCACCAAATCTGCTAACACGAAAACGCGCGAGCTTAATGGGAGTCTCCGGTGGAATGCCGGCCTTGCGCGCCGCGATCTCGACCTGCTTCGCCACCGAGTCCACACCCTCCAAATCCGGCAGCAGCAAGCCCCGGTGTGAACCCGATTCATCCTCCACAATTACGCCGTAAACCGCCGGGTCGAGATCCGCTAGTGTGGCTGGCTCCGGTGCCGAAAGCACATCCACTGAATAGCGCAGACGGGAAAGTTCCTGAGCCGAAACCGGTGAGAAACGTGGATCCCGCGTGGCCGCATTAATTGCGTTCGCGATAATCTCCTCCGCGAGAGTCTCCTTGGCCGGCTCAATGGTTCCGATGCAGCCGCGTAATTGTCCGTCATGAGTCTTGAGGGAAACAAAGCAGGCAGCCCGTGCACCGAGCAGCCCCGCGGTGGCTTGAGAAGAATCTATTTGTGTTCCGCGGAGCACATAAGTCTCCACGGCCGCGCGGGCGAGATGAGGCAGCTCCGCGGTGCTGTACGACTCTCCGTCGAAATCACCTTCGGCGGTACTCTGCTCCCGGTACTCCTGCATAGCGGGCTGCTTGCCTGTCAATTGCGCTACAAGATAACCAACTCCAAACGGCGCCTCATAGTGAATGACCTCGCATGCCCATGGCTGTTCTCTCGTCGCTCCCAAGGCGATCAGCATCGACCGGTAGCCACACTCTCCGGCGATGCGACGCAGATCTTGATCAATGTTGATTATACGTTCGGGAGAATTTGTACGAAGGGCGTCTACGACTTCGTTGTCAAAAATGTATGCGGTTGGGTTATATCCTGCGGGCGCATCAAGTTTCAGCCGGTGACTTAGATCTCCGCTGGCAATTAACCCGGCGGATCGGCCTGTTTCGTTGATCGCTTTTCCGATGCAGGAGCCGAAGCGTAAATGGTCTTCGTTAGACAGGAAACTGTAACCAAGGGCCACGACGCGCCCGGTCCAGCCGTTGCGTTGCAGGAAGTAGAGCGGGACTGCAGTTCCATGGTCCAGGTTTTGGCCGCTCCCCAGGCCTACGACCTCGTAGTCTTCCTCAGCTGCGGCTTTTGAGATTGCCCGGAGCAACTCTTCGTCTAGCGGAGCTTGGCAGCGCACGGCGGGCGCACGGAAGTTTGCGAAGTCTCCGTGAAGTACCGGACCTTGATAAGCAACAAAGGCATGTGCCTCTAGAGGAGCGTGAGGTGAAATCAGAACAAGAGTTTCGGCTCCACTGGCAATAAGGCGTTTGGTAAGCTCCGCCATCCCATCGATGGATCCCCGCACCTCAGCAGCCGACTCACGTCCCACCTCCGGAACCATAATCGGTGGATGAGGAGCGATGCCCGAGAAAACTATTGAACTTTCGCTTCCCACTGTGACCTCAATTTATCGGAGCCAAACCACGAAACGCACACATTGGAAACGTAAACCAAAGCAACTGGCCACAGCTCCTTTAAGAGTCGTGGACGGTTGCAGAGAAGCTGTCAGGGAACTCCGGTATTCTACCACCCTGTCAGCATCCATGAATGCCAATTGCACGCGATCGACAAACACCCCTATGATGCCTTAAAAGCAATGGAACACTTTCAGGCACTCATTGTTGGAGCGGGCCCGGCCGGGTCTTTTGCTGCTGAGTTGCTCGCAAGGGATGGCGTGAAGGTAGCCTTGTTTGATGGCCGGCCGGAGGGCGAACCAAAGGCGTGCGGTGGTGGTGTTACGGCAAAAGCACTGAAGGCGTGGCCACATTTGCTGAATGCCGTTGGCCGCACAGTCGATAAACTGGAAATGTATTCCCC
>JACDCK010000057.1 GCA_013817595.1 Pyrinomonadaceae bacterium
GAAGTAATGACACTCGATCCTGGCCAGGGCTAGTGCTGTGTGCGGTTCCGCATAATGCTCCACCAGGTTCGGATCGGGAAATAGTTTGGAAGTGCTGCCTTCCCAGATCGACCAGGCTCGGGCTGCTTCAAGACGGACCGCCTCATCGTCGCTCATTAACCGCTTGTGATACGCGTGCAGCATGTCGCCACGTTCCGATTCGGGAATAACGCGCACATATTCTTCCCACGTGTCGGGGAAAATCGCGCTCGCGCCTTCACCTTCCTGATAGAACCAGCGAATCTCTCGTGGGCGACAGAGAAATATTCCCCGCAGCACTAACTCGGTAACGCGTTCAGGATGCGTTTCCGCATATGTCAGCGCCAGCGTGCTGCCCCAGGAACCGCCAAAGACCTGCCAGCGATCGATACCGAGGTGTTCGCGCAGACGTTCAATGTCTTCGACCAGGTGCCAGGTTGTGTTGTCTTCGAGGTTGGCGTGCGGCGTGCTCTTACCGGAGCCGCGCTGATCGAAGAGCACCACCCGATAAGCCTGCGGCTCGAAGTACTGCCGATAGAAAGGCTGGAGACCGCCACCCGGCCCACCGTGAAGAAAAACAACCGGCTGGCCTTTTAGATTTCCACACTGCTCGTAGTACAGCTCGTGAATGTCCGAGACTTTCAAGCGGCCGGTGTCAAAAGGTTCAATTGGCGGGTAGAGTGTTTTCATGGGCAGCATGATACAAAAGCAGGCTCCAAATTGACTAATCTTCAACCTCCAGTTGATACGAGTCCTATCAGAAGAAGTGATTCTTCAGTAGTTCACCGGCCGTGCGATTGTTAACACAAGGACTTCTTTGGCCCCACAGGCCATCAAAGCCGCCGCACACGCCGACACCGTTGCTCCCGTGGTGAAGACATCATCGACAACAAGGACGTGCTCGTCTTCGATCAAACGTGGATAGCGCACACTGAAAGCTTCCGCGACGGTCTCTCGACGACCCTTGGCGTCCATGCCGGCGCGATGCCGTTCGGAATGAACGGTGCGAATAAGGCTTACTTCATCGAACGGCAGCCGCACCGCGCGCGCCAGCTCGCTACCTATTACTGCAGCCTGATTGAAACCTCTCGCCTTTTCACGATCGGGATGAAGCGGGACTGGAATGACGCGCGTCGCTTTATCCAATGGTGCGCGTTCTTGTGTTTCTACCAACAAGCTAACCAGACGCTGAGAGATGTGCGGCTCGCGTTTGAGCGCCAGCACCGAAGCGCGGAGCGCTCCCTCATAAGCTCCACATGCTCGGGCTGCCGTAAAGGCATCCCCATCGCAACGCCGGCAGCGAACTTGATCTCGTTTTTCCGGAACGATAGTACCCAATGATAGGGCGCCACATTTCCAACAGATGATATCCGTGGTGGTAAATGTCCGAGTCTCGCGCCAGCACTGCGCACAAGCAACACCGAGACACCGGTCTTCAACGCTGCCACCACAGAGCGAGCACGCTTGCGGATAAACGAGTGAGAGCAGCGCGTTATAGAACGAGTTAATAGTGCGCGTGAGGAGCATGGACGTATGAGCGTGAGGGAATACGGGTCCAAAAACCGACGGCCTCCCAAGTTGTCTCAGGAGGCCGTCATTATGTCACCAGGTATATCAAAGTACTAATCTTCGTCCACATCGAGCAGTCCTCGCTCGTGAAGGTCCTGACAACGAACACAGTGGCGGGCCCACGGTACGGCATCGAGCCTCTTATCGGGCAGGGCTTCGCCGCAATGTACACACTTGGCATATTTCCCCACTTCTATTCGCTCCAGGGCCTCATCAATCAGATTCAGTAATCGACGATCATTGTCAGACATGGAGACCAGCAGTTCTTTGGTATACGCATTTGCTGCCATGTCTGCCGGATCTTGAGTTGCCTCCGCATCGCGCTCCCGGCTATAGCGTTCAGCCTGTTGGACCTGACCCACCAAACTTTCCCGGCGGCCAAGCAACCGGTCGCGGAAAACCCTCATTTTTCTTTTTTCCATTATTTAATCAATCCTCCCCTCGATAAAGGATCATCCGGTCCGACCGGGATCCAAACCTCTGTTCTCACTTCTGGTAAGGCAAGCCATGAATGATCGTGTAAGCTCTGTACAACTGTTCGAGCAGAACCACCCGGGCCATTTCGTGAGTCAGCGTCAAGCGGGAAAGTGACCAGCGCTGCGTCACGGTAGATGAAAGTTCAGGCGAAACACCATTCGGTCCGCCTACAATGAACACGACCTCTTTAATACCGCTGTTCTCCCAGCTCCGCACCCGAGCTGCCATCTCCTCTGAACTCAACTGGATACCGTTGGGATCCAACAACACTGTTGCCGCGCCACTGGGCAGCCGGTCTGAGATGCGCTTCGAATCCTTATCGATGCCTGCTTTTGTTGCAGGAGTCTCCCTAAGCTCATTCACTTCCGAGCCGGCAAAGTGCGAAAGTCGCTTCAGATACTCGTCGATCAGCGCCCTCAGTCGAGCGTCTCTCGTCTTCCCTGGCCAAATGAGGCGCAAGCGCATCTTTTCAAAGCAGCGACACGGGGAAAGGGTGACACGGAGACACGGCGAAAATCCTTGCACTTCCAAATATCTCGATCACGATTCGTCTCTCAAAGAACCATTCGACTCGCCGCCGAACTCGGGTGAAAGGGCAATTCGTTTGGACTCTCGCCAGAGTCGTTCAAGGTCATAAAACTTTCGCGCCTTGTCCGAGAATACGTGAACTATGAAGTCACCATAATCAAGAAGGATCCATTCGGCGCTCTTGTAGCCTTCAACTCGCGCGGCGGCTGTGCCGGACTTCTTCAGTTTTTCAAATACCTCGTCAGAGATCGCCTGCACCTGACGTTCGTTGTTTCCGCTGGCAATCACAAAGTAGTCGGTAAAGGTGGCAATTTCTCTCAGATCAAGAACCACCAGGTCGAGAGCTTTCTTGTCATTGGCAGCCTGCAATGCCACCTGAATTCTCTCATCGAGTTCCTCGCTTGCTTTCGCTTTCGGTATCGTCTTGAGTTCAGAATGCGTCGTTGGATTCAGCGATCGTTCTTTGGCGGTGGAATTATGCTTCATTCGATTCTCTGTATAACTCATACTTTCTAATGTAGTCCGCCACCGGGGACGGAACCAGCCTGGTTAATTGATTCCAATCGTCTTCCCCGAGAGCGCGTCGAATCTGGGTGGCTGAATTTTCCAGCATCACAGCGTCCGTAATGAATATCTTCTCACCAGCGGCTTCGTTAACGACTTTCGGAATCCGCTTAGACCCGCGCAAGTCAACAATTCGCTGGCGCACGGATGAATTGACCAAATCCAAATTGATGTCGTAGCCCGGTCTCGAAACAACGATATGGTTAACGAGCGCCAGCACCCGCTCCCATCCACGCCAAGTAGTGATCTCGGACCACGAGTCGGCGCCCATCACGAAAAACAGATCCGCGGACTCGCCAAACTCCGATTTAAAATGCGCCAGCGTATCTACCGTGTAACGCCGATCCGGCGTATCCAACTCAAATGTCGACACGCGGAGCCGAGGGTCTTGCTGGGTTGCCAACACCAACATCGCATAGCGATGTATCCCGGGCGTCACTGGTAGGGTCAGCTTGTGGGGCGCCACCTGTGCCGGCACGAACCGCAGTTCATCAATCTCAAAGAGCTCGGAAATTCTTTTCGCGACTTCAATGTGCCCTAAATGAACTGGATCAAACGTTCCGCCATAGATAGCAATACGCTTTCTGCCGTTCATCAACTCTTCCGGGCCCTACAGAGCCAACTCCACGATGTCGCTCGACTTGGTCGAGTCCTTCAGTTCACTCAGTTTGGCGGCCACCGCGTTAACAAGCTCGCGGATGCCTTTATTAGTCACTGAAGAAACTGCAAAGAACAATTTGCCGTCACTCTCTGCTTGACGTCTCAAGGTTTCCAATCGCTCTGGTTCTTCCAGGGCATCGATCTTTGTGGCCACAACGAACTGAGGCCGCGTCGGCAGTGCGGGGTTGTACGCAGCCAACTCATGATTCACTGTCTGATAGTCAGCCACTGTATCTCGGCCAGAGAGAGAAGAAACGTCAACCAGATGAAGTAGTATAGTAGTTCTTTCGATGTGCCGCAGAAAACGATCGCCCAACCCGGCTCCCTCGTGCGCCCCCTCAATCAAGCCCGGGATGTCAGCGAGGACGAAAGTTCTAAAATCGCCCAGATCCACTACTCCGAGATGGGGCTCTAGTGTGGTGAATGGATAGTCTGCGATCTTGGGTTTGGCGGCCGAGACGGTCGAGATTAAGGTGGACTTCCCGGCGTTAGGAAACCCTACCAAACCTACATCGGCCAGCAGTTTCAACTCGAGTTGCAACTCGAGTTCTTCCCCCTCACTTCCCTGCTGGTGATAGCGCGGCGCACGATTGGTTGAAGTAGCAAAATGCGCATTACCAAATCCCCCACGTCCGCCGCGCGTGGCCAGCCACTTGGCACCGTCGGTTGCCAGGTCCTGCAGAAGTTGCCCACTGGTTAGGTCAAAGATCTGAGTTCCCACCGGCACACGAACTTCTACATCTTCGCCATCTCGTCCTGAGCGATTTGAGCCCTCGCCGTGCATTCCGCGTCCGGCAATATGTTCAGGGTTGTAACGCAGGTGAAGCAGAGTATTGAGGGCAGAGTCCGCAATGAGCCAGACATCGCCTCCGCGTCCGCCCTCCCCGCCTGAAGGGCCACCACGCGGCACAAACTTCTCTCGACGAAAAGCCGTTACGCCGTTACCGCCATGCCCCCCTTGTACGCGAATCTTAACGCGATCAATAAACATTTAAATCGAAAGCGACGCCCTGGGCTCAATTATTAGTTGGCTCAGGCGTCGCATCGGACTGTGCTTTCCTTTTCAAGCTCTATACTGAAGATGCTTGCTCCAGTGGATATACACTGATGAACCTTCCGCCGCGGCCCTTGTCCTCAAATTTGACAATCCCCTCGACGAGTGCGAAGAGCGTGTCATCTTTGCCGCGCCCGACATTCTTGCCGGGCTTCCACTTGGTGCCCCGTTGCCGCGCCAGAATATTGCCGCCGAGAACTCGTTCGCCGCCGAACTTCTTCAGACCCAATCGTTGAGAATTAGAGTCGCGACCATTTCGAGATGAACCCACGCCTTTTTTGTGTGCCATAACTAACTCCGAGTGATGAGTAATGAGTGATGATTGATAAGGACGAAGGACCGGATTTCCCTTTCTTGCCAATCACTTGTTACTCATCACCTGTCACTAACGTTCCTATCCAATCGAATCAATTCTTATCGTAGTGTAGCCTTGCCGATGTCCCTGCTTTCGCTTGTAGTGCTTGCGGCGCTTCTTCTTAAAAACGATGAACTTTGGCCCGCGGCCATGATCGACGACTGTGGCTGAGACTTTGGCTGCTCCCGCCACCGGCTTATCAGAGTCGGCGTTTTCGCCGGTCGATAGCAACGCATCCAGCTCAATTGATTTGCCGGCTTCTGTCCCTATCGAGGGGACGCGAATGGTGCTTCCTCGTTCCACGAAAAACTGCTTGCCGCCGGTTTTTATAATTGCGTATGGCATCTCAGGTTACCCTTTCAGACGAGACTGTTCGCCCCCGGAAAAGTCGAATATTATAGGCATCCCATGCCCAAACAGCAACCGCCGGAAGCCCGGGGGTCTCCTGGCGGCACCAACGCCGCTTCTGGGGTAGCCTCATCGCGCCGTGGTCACCACGTCGTTCTTCCTCGCTCCATTTTGCGCCAGGAAGTATTCCATGAAACTCGTGGAGATCTCGCCCGCACGAAACTTTGGATCGTCCATTATTTTTAGGTGCAAAGGGATGGTTGTCTTTATGCCCTCGACGACCATCGCTTCAAGCGCTCGCTTCATGCGTGCGATTGCCAGGTCTCGTGTCCGTGCGTGGACGATAACCTTGGCAATCATTGAGTCGTAAAATGAGGGCACTCGATAGCCGGAGTACACATAAGTGTCGACGCGAACGCCTGGTCCGCCTGGAAGGTTAAAGGCGGTAATGAGACCAGGCGACGGAGCGAAAGTCTCAGGGTTCTCAGCGTTGATGCGACACTCAATCGCGTGACCGACGATCATCAGATCATCCTGTATGTACCCCAGCGGCTCGCCCTCTGCAATCCGAATCTGATTGCGCACGATATCAGCGAGCGTCACCATTTCAGTAACCGGGTGCTCCACCTGAATCCGCGTGTTCATTTCCATGAAATAAAATTTGTTATCGGTATCGAGGAGAAACTCGACGGTTCCCGCGCTCGAATACCCGAGCTTCTTGCAAGCCGCGACGGCCGCATCACCCATTTGGGTGCGGAGTTCAGGCGAAAGCACGGGCGAGGGAGCTTCCTCCAGCAGCTTTTGGTGGCGTCGCTGTATTGAACATTCCCGCTCTCCTAGATGAATGCAGTCACCATATTCATCTGCCAGTATTTGAATCTCAATATGACGGGGGCTCTCAACATAGCGTTCGATGTAGACCGTGCCGTCCTTAAATGCCGCGGCAGCCTCTGTTGACGCTGCTTCAAGTGCTCGACCCAACCCGTCTTCGGAACGAACTATACGCATACCGCGTCCACCACCACCCGCGGATGCCTTGACTATGATCGGAAAGCCAATCTCGCGCGCAACGTTTCTGGCCTCTTCTTCAGACGTGATGGGGTCAGGACTGCCTGGTAAGATCGGTAGTCCGGCCTCTTTCATCGCTCTTCGGGCTTCAACCTTGTCACCCATCAGACGAATCACACTGGCCTGCGGGCCGATGAACTTTATATTGCAGGCCTCGCAGATTTCGGCGAAGTAAGAAGACTCAGCAAGGAAGCCATAACCCGGATGAATCGCGTCGACATTGAAGATTTCGGCCGTACTAATCATGGCGGGGATATTGAGGTAACTTTGGGCCGACGGAGCCGGCCCGATGCAGGCGGCTTCATCGGCAAAGCGTACGTGCAGCGAATCGCGATCAACGTCGCTATGGACCGCAACTGTGCGAATTCCCATTTCCTTGCAGGTCCAGATGATGCGACAAGCAATCTCGCCACGATTGGCGATCAGGATCTTTTTAAATTTGCGACTTCCCGAATTCATATTGATCCGAAATCCAAAGTCTAACGTCCAATGTCCTTCGATCCAGAACCGGAACGTGGACATTGGACGTTGCAGATACTGAGGTTAACGTTTGATTCCAAAGAGCGGTTGGCCGTATTCAACCGGCTGACCGTTCTCTACGTAGATCTTTACGACCTCGCCACTCGTTTCCGCCTGAATCTCATTCATTAACTTCATTGCCTCAATGATGCACACCACCGAGTCAGGTTCAACGCGGCTGCCGATCTTCACAAACGGATCACTATTCGGCGATGCCGACCGGTAAAAGGTTCCGACGATGGGAGAGGGAATCATCTGGAGGTCCTGATCTTCCGAGGCAGCAGTTTCGGCCCGCGCTCCGGGATGATCTGGAATCGCCGAGGCCTTAGCACTGCTGCTGGCGGCGTTCGCCGGGGGAGTTGGAGCGGCATCCGCGACCTGCGCTCCGGCAGAGCTTGCGGCCGCCTCAGAGCCGGCGAGATCACGGCGCACGTGAATCCGAAAACCTTCACGCTCGAGCTCAAACTCAGCAAAACCATTTTCCTGAATCAAGGAAATTAGCTCGCGCAATTCATCCATGTTCACGGAAGCCTGCAGATGAGGCTGCCGACTGCGACGACGCCGACCCTGCGTTCCCGGCTCCCGAACATCGCTCTCAAGCGGGGTTTCAGGACTCTGTTTGTATTCGCTCTCTGGCTTACTCATTAGTTGTTCCGCGACGGCGGTATCAAACTCTTACAAAAGTGACGAGCCCCAAAAGACTCGGTTTTGTGTATGCCCGATGATCGATTGGGGCTTCATTGCCAAACCAGCTGCTCCAGCGGCGCGGGCTGCTCGATGTCAAACTCTTCTTTACTTCGCTTCGTCCTCGGCTGTTTGCGACTCAGGTTTTTCAACCTCCTCGGCGCTCTCAGAAGCCTGGCTCCCTGCGGCTTCAACCGTTTCGTTGGCCGCTGGACTGTCTGCCTCTTCAGCAACCTTGGCCTGGCCAGACGCTTTGGCTACTTTTGCGTCCCTCGATTTCTTCTTCTTTGATGGTGAGTGCTTAGCTCGCTTCCTTGCATTTTCTAGAGCTTCGAGTTCACGGGGATTATCAACCAGCTCGATTATTGCGAGTTCAGCATTATCACCCTCACGTGTGCCCAGCTTTAGGATCCTGGTGTAGCCGCCTGGTCTGTCCCTGTAGCGCTCGCCAAGCTCATCGAACAACCGCTTGATCGCCGCTACTCCCGCCGTGCGCGGCAGACGAAGCTGTCCGCGTTTTCCCGTCAACGCGGCTTGCTGCATGTTCCCGGCGTGGAAAAAGCCAGCCGCTTGACGGCGCAAGTGTACCGCCTGAGCACCTTCCAGGCTGCGCGCTCGACAAGATAGAGTTATGGCCCGCTCTATAAAGGGTCTCAATTCCTTCGCCTTGGGGAGAGTGGTGACAATGCGCTCCTCGTGCGAGTTTATTAGTGAAGTCGCAAGATTGCGCAGCATCGACATGCGATGCTCCGTGGTCCTACCAAGTTTGCGATGTGCCTTTAAGTGACGCATGACTCGGTCCCGAGAAACCTGATTACTTGTGTGTTTTCCAAATGCTCAGCGATACTTCCTTAGAACTGATGTACTCACTCAGTCTATTATTGCTCGTCGTCCGCTTCAAAGTCGGCGGCTTCCGCGCCATCGCGCCCACCCGAGCCCGGAATGGGATTGCCCTGCTCGTCAAACTCCATGCCGAAATCCAGGCCCATTCCGTTCAAAATCTCCTTGATTTCATTAAGCGACTTCTTGCCAAAGTTCTTGGTGGCGAGCATCTCCCGTTCCGATCGCTGCACCAGGTCGCGGATGGTTCGAATATCGGCGTTTTTCAGACAGTTGTAAGAGCGAACTGACAGCTCCAGCTCATCAACTGAGCGATCCAACTGGTCGTTACGCGGCAATGGAGGACGCTCCATTTTTGAATATGCGAAGTCGTCAGTGTCTTCTTCGAAGTTGATGAAGATGGACATGTGGTCCTTGATTAACTTGGCCGCCAGTCCGATCGAGTCTTCGGGCTTAACTGAGCCGTCTGTCCAGACCTCGATTGTCAGCTTGTCGAACTCAGTGTTCTGGCCCAGGCGCGCCGCTTCCACGGTGTAGTTAACCTTTTTAACCGGCGTGTGGACCGAATCAATCGGAATGTACCCGAGCGAAAGATCTTCGTCGAAGTTTCGATCAGCCGAGATGTAGCCACGGCCCCGCTTCAATCTCATTTCTACTCTCAAAGAGCCGCCTTCGCTGACCGTCGCAACGTGCACACTCTCGTCGAGTATTTCCACATCTGCGTCCGCCTCGATATCCGCGGCCGTGACTTGGCCCGCCGACTCCTTGGAAATCCGCAGGGTCTTAGCCTCGTTCCCGTGTAATTTAAAAGGCACCTGCTTCAAGTTTAGTATTACGTCTGTTGCGTCTTCGACAACTCCCTTGATGGAAGAAAACTCGTGCTCGACGCCTTCGATCTTAATGGCCGTGACGGCCGCCCCTTCAATTGAGGAAAGAAGGGCCCGGCGAAGGGAGTTTCCGATTGTGGTGCCAAATCCTCGCTCAAATGGCTGGGCCGAGAAGCGACCGTATCGTTCCGTTAGCGTTTCAGCGTCAGCCGCCAGACGGCGGGGCATCTGAAATCCTGTCCAAAGATTATTTTGATCCATAGCCATAGCTTTTGCGTCCAGAGGTCAAAAAAATGCGTTTAGCCCGCGACTGCTGCTACTGAACCGCCGCATCAACGGGTCTGTCTATTACTTGCTATATAGTTCGACTATAAGCTGCTCGTTTATCGAGCGATCGATATCTTCGCGCGCGGGCAGTCCGCTGATACGCACCGTCATATCAGCCCCTTCCTGGGATATCCATGACGGACGTCCGCGCCCCGCAGCCGTCTGCCAGGCACCTTCAATGTGAGGGTTTTTGCGACTCGCCTCTTTGACGCTGATTGATTCGCCGGCTCGCACCTTGTAGGAAGGAATATCCACCTTACGCCCATTGACCAGGATATGCCCGTGGTTCACCAACTGGCGCGCCTGCCGACGCGAGGTTGAAAAACCGGCGCGGTAAACTGCGTTATCCAGACGCCGCTCGAGCAGGAACAACAGGTTCTCACCCGTGATCCCCTTCGTGCGAGCTGCGCGCTCAAAATAGTTTCGGAATTGTCCTTCGAGGATGAAATAGATGCGCTTGACCTTCTGCTTTTCGCGCAACTGCTGGCCGTAACCAACCAACGCCTTGCCACGACGCATTGAGTTGCCGTGTTGTCCGGGTGGCTGCGTGCCGCGCTTTTCAATCGGACAAGAGGGCTTGTAGCATCGATCACCCTTAAGAAAAAGCTTTGCACCTTCGCGGCGGCACAAACGGCACACCGCATCTCTATACCTAGCCAACTGTTTTTGCCTCCGGTCTTTAAGACGGAAAAGTTTACAGGCTGCGCTTCAGCGCTGGCCCTTCGTCCTTTAGGTCAATCCATTTTCGATTTGCAACTGCCGATTTGAAAACGAATTTTGTTAGCAACCGAGCCCAATCAAAAACGGCAATTTGGAAATCGGCAATGCGCTTACACTCTGCGCCGCTTCGGCGGACGGCACCCATTATGCGGAATGGGCGTTGAGTCTCTGATCGTAATCACTCTGATGCCGGCATTCGCGATGGCCCGAATCGCCGACTCCCGACCACCCCCGGGTCCCTTGACCCGAACCTCGCACTGTTGCATCCCAGCTTCGTGCGCTTTCTTGGCAGCCTCATACGCTGCCTGCTGAGCCGCAAAGGGAGTCCCCTTGCGCGAACCGCGAAAACCGCGCGCACCCGCCGAAGATTGCGCGATCAGATTACCTTCCAAATCGGTAATCGAAATCATCGTGTTATTGAACGATGCCGCAACGTGAGCAATACCCACCGGTACATTCTTCTTTTCTTTCTTACGAAAGACCTTCTTTTTTCCGCCTGCTTTTGCCATATTCTGATCTTAGATTTCTAATTTCTTGATTCTAGATTCTGACTTATTGGTGGCATCAGAGCAAAGTCGCAAATGCCAACTATTTCTTTCCGGGTGCCTTCTTCTTCGCGATCGTCGCACGCCGCGGGCCTTTTCGTGTGCGAGCGTTTGTGTGTGTGCGTTGCCCCCGAACCGGTAGAGCACGGCGATGGCGCAGACCGCGGTAACAACCGATGTCCATCAACCGTTTGATGTCCATCTGCACACGCTTGCGCAAGTCGCCCTCAATCTCTCCCTGAGCTTCCAAAATGGCACGGATCCGGCTCAGCTCGTCTTCACTCAAGTCCCTGACTCGAGTGTCGAGATTCACTCCAGCCTCTTTGAGAATGGAATTTGCCCGCGGGCGGCCAATACCGTAAATGTAAGTCAGCCCGATCTCGGACCGTTTGTTAGGAGGAAGATCAACACCAGCTACACGTGCCATTACAATCTGTTCTCCAAAGATCTCCGATTCAAATCGACGGCTTATCTCACCAGGCAAATCGAAAATCGAAATCTAAACTATCCCTGTCGTTGCTTATGTTTCGGGTTGACGCAGATCACCCGCACCACACCTTTGCGGTGGATAACCTTGCATTTGTCGCACATCTTCTTCACCGAAGCACGCACTTTCATTTTAAACAGCCCTCGAATCTTGCCAGCATAAAGTCCTATTTATACCGGTAAGTTATTCGTCCTCTATTAAGATCGTAGGGTGACAGTTCTACCAGTACCCGATCGCCAGGAAGAATCCGAATAAAATGCTTGCGCATCTTTCCGGAGATGTGGGCAAGCACCTGGTGCTGACTCTCTTCCAACTCAACCCTAAACATCGCATATGGCAAAGTCTCCATCAACTTCGCCATGACTTCTATGGCCTCTTCCTTTGCCATATCCTATCGGACTGGAGTTCTGTGTGTAGTGACAAACTGCGAATAATAACACGGGAGCTCTACTTTACCAAGCCGTATGCCGACTATCAGTTACAGGTCATTAGGACTGCCTGTTGCTGCCCTACGGGGGCGACTCGGGTGAGCACCTCCGGCCCAACTTCCGTTATGGCTATCGTATGCTCGGAATGGGCGCTCGGCTGACCGTCACGCGTCACGACCGTCCAACCATCCGACAGGACTTTGGTGTGGTGGCCGCCCATATTAACCATCGGTTCGACGGCAAAAACGTAGCCAGCTTTGATCTTCGGCCCCTGCCCAGGCTTCCCATAATTGGGAATCTGGGGGTCTTCATGCATCTGGCGCCCAATTCCATGACCAACATAATCCCGCACCACTGAGTAACCGTGGCTCTCCGCGAGTTCCTGTACCGCCCAGCCAATGTCACCCAAGTGCTTACCGGGACGGCACTGTTCAATTGCGCGCTCC
>JACDCK010000255.1 GCA_013817595.1 Pyrinomonadaceae bacterium
ACACCGATGTTCAACGCGGCAGCCAAGAACCCTTCAACGTTGCTAGATCGCGCCCGCCCTCGCTGGGGCGGCGGACGCGTGGGAGAGGTTATCGATCGGGTCAAAACGACTGTAGATCGGGTCGAAGAAATCACCCGGGAAACTAAGGAAGCTTTTGAACTATTTCGACCGTTTACGATCGAGAACGCCTACGTCTTCCGGTCGGACAACATCCGGTCGCTATTCGAGAGGATCATAAAAGATGAGCAGTCGCTGCTGATTTGGAATCCGGAGAAATTTGATTGGTACGACTATTGGATAAATATCCACTTGCCTGGTCTCAAGAAGTGGGTATTCCCGACGCTCGAAGAAGACATGCGGGCGCAACCCAAGCGCGTTTACACCTATCGCGATCTGCTCGAACTATTCGAGACTTCTACTAAACGTCATGCTACACGCGTGGCCATGCGTCTCGAGCGTGATGGACGCAAAGAGCAATACACCTATGCCGACGTGCGAGAGCTAGCCACCCGCGCCGCCGCTTTTCTCGCAAGCGAAGGAATTAAACCCGGTGCGCGCGTGATGCTTTTCAGCCATAACGCGCCCGAGTGGGGTATGACTTATTTTGGCGCGCTGAAAGCGGGAGCGAGCTGCATACCGGTTGACCCGGAAAGCTCAACTGACGAAATCATCAATTTCGCTCGCGCAGGTGATGCTGCCGCGATCATCCTGAGCAGGAAACTCGATCAAGAGCACTCCAATCTCCGTCAACGGCTCGCGGACGAAGGGTTGAAACTACACGTTTGGACATTCGACGATGTTTTCGCCCTACCGGATGAGGAGACGGAAGATCAGCGTATCGCATTGCTGCCAATGAAGGTTCAGGCGCAGTCAGTTGCTTCGCTAATCTTCACCTCAGGTACGACTGGCAATCCCAAGGGCGTCATGCTTTCGCATCGCAACCTCACCAGCATGGTCTCGATGTTGTCTTCGGTATTCGACATGTCGACCCGCGACGGCGTGCTTTCCGTCTTGCCACTTCATCACACATTCGAGTTTTCCACCGGTTTCCTTACGCCCCTCAGCCGCGGAGCGCAGATAACATACTTGCCTGAGTTGACCAGCGACGCACTCGCACGCGCAATTAAGAACGGACATGTGACCGGGATGGTCGGGGTACCGGCTTTGTGGGAACTGCTGCATCGCCGCATCAAGACCCGGCTCTACGAGCGCAGCGACTGGATTGGCAAGACCGCCGACCTGCTGATTAAAGCGAATGCCTGGGTGCGCGAGCAGACCCCACTCAATCTAGGGCCGTTTGTCTTCTATCCGATTCATGAGGGTCTTGGTGGTCGCATCCGCTATTTCATTAGCGGCGGCTCTGCCTTGAACGAAAAAATCCAACAGGATTTCCAAGGTCTTGGATTCACAATTTTGGAAGGCTACGGTTTGACCGAAGCCTCGCCGGTGCTAACGGTCACACGTCCCGAGAGCCGGATGCTCACAGGCAGCGTCGGCAAACCCCTGCCGGGAGTTCAGGTCAAGATTGCCGAGCCGGATGTAAACGGTGTGGGCGAGGTCATCGCACGTGGGCCCAATGTGATGCTGGGCTACTACGACAATGAAGAGGCAACTCGTAGCACTCTGATCGAGCGTTGGCTCCACACTGGCGATCTCGGCAAACTGGACGACGACGGCAATCTCTACCTGGTTGGACGTTCTAAGGAAATTATCGTCGATACAAACGGAAAGAACGTCTATCCCGACGAACTTGAAGAAGTCTACTCAAATTCGCCATACGTGAAGGAGCTGAGCATCGTAGGTCTGCCCGACGGACTCGGCGAGAAAGTTGCCTGCCTGGTGGTTGCCGACGATGACTACGACATCTCACTTTCGCGCGCCGACTTGCGCCGTCGGGTTGAAGAGCATTTCCGCGACGTGTCCGCATCACTTCCCTACTTCAAGCGCGTTAAAGTGCTCCACTTCACGGACATCGAGTTGCCGCGCACGGCTACCCGCAAAGTGAAACGCCGTGAGGTGCTGGCGATTATGGAAGGGCTTGAACAGAGCCAGAAGGTTACAAAAGCATCCGGCGGGAGCGAAGCAGCCCGCTCAGAATTGCGCTGGATCATTGATATCGTCGCCACCGTAAGCAACCGACCTCGGTCGGAAGTTTCGCAGGATACACGGCTCGCCGACCTGGGATTCGATAGCCTCATGCTCGTGGAGTTGGCAACCGCCATTGAGAATGCCGGCGGTGCTATCTCGGCGCCCGAACGATTCAACGAAGTACAAGACGTGAGGGAGTTGATGAGTGTCGTGGGCAGGCGTTCTGCGACGGCCTCACGTAAAGAGGAACGAGCCCGCACTGAGGAGCGGGTGGATAGTGATGAGATTTATGTACCATCGTTTGTGCGAGTCGCCGGTAATGTAGCCGGCGACGTGCTCCAACGGCTCTTTTATGACAAGTTTTTGAAGACGCGCTATGAGGGCCAATCGAATATCCCCGTCCATACAAATTTTATCGTGGCTCCCAACCATTCGTCCCATCTGGACATGGGCCTTACGAAGATGGCATTGGGCGAAGCGGGCAAGGATCTTGTGGCGCTCGCTGCCGCGGATTACTTCTTCGACAACAAGTACAAGCGCGCGGTCATGGAGAACTTCACAAACCTGGTCCCCATCGAGCGTACCGGCTCGCTGAGACAGTCGCTGCGTCACGCTCGTTCCTTTCTTAATCGCGGGTACAACGCAGTTATCTTTCCCGAAGGCACACGTTCGTTAACGGGCAAAATGGCTGACTTCAAGCCAGTGGTCGGTTATCTCGCGCTTGCTTCGCGGGTCGGCATTCTTCCCGTCTACCTGGTGGGCACTCACGAAGCGATGCCGAAAGGCTCGAACATCATCAAGAACCGCGAAGTGGGCGCTCGCATCGGTGGTTTTCTGGCGATCGAAGAGCTTGAAGAAATGACCAAAGGCATGGCCCGAGCTGAAGCTTATCGATTAATTGCAGCTCGGGTGAAACACGATGTCGAGAACTTGCGCGATCAGACCCGACATTTTTTTGACGCGAAAGCCCTGCGCAGCCGCTGGAAAGCAGAGCGGCGCGCACAGATCGCCCAAAAAGAAGAAGTCGGCGAACTTGTCACTTAGAACCCTGTGGCTTGAACGGCGGCACTCAATACAGAACCGGGAGCGGTAGCGACCGCACTCAAACTAACGAATTGATTCTTCGCTACCAAAATCACATAGGCGAACGACTGGGGCAAAGAGATCTTCTATCCAACCTGATCTGGAGCGCAGATTGAAATTCGTGACGCAGAGTGATCTCGTTGGTTGAGTGCGGTCGCTACCGCTCCCGGTTCTGTAAATTGAGTTTTCACACATTCTCGGTTGCGACCGGGTACTGTATTCAACCCGCGTTTGGAATAGATTTTGGCATCATAAGGACAGGAGCAGTTTTGAGTGTAAGTCCCGGTCGCGACCGCTCGCGGTTCCGTAGTGGAGTGGGATCGTCGACCTGACCCAAGCTGCGTTGTACCAAAAATCGACCGACCTATCTCATCTGTGACCACATCAAAGAAGACCCCACAAAAACGAACGGCGCGAATGACTACGGCCACAGCCGGCACTAAGCGTCGCGCTGCGATTGAGAAAAGGCCTCGAGCCTTGACTTTGATCACCGGAGGTTCAGGTTTTCTCGGTTCACATTTGGTGCGTCAGATGGTGGAAGAGGGGGCTAAGGATATTCGCGTGATGGCCACATCGATTCCGGATTGGCTGGTAGATTTGGGTGTCGAGCCGTTGGAAGGTTCGATCATAAAAAGTGCGGACGTGGGCCGCGCGGTTGAGGGAATTCGAGA
>JACDCK010000058.1 GCA_013817595.1 Pyrinomonadaceae bacterium
AACCGTAATATTCAGGATTTTGCGCGCCGGCAGTTGCGATGTCTTGCACCCGGCTGCTTTTGATCAAACCGGGCCGCAAAAAATTTAAGCCATCCAGACCGTTTGCCGCCAGCTTAAGATATTCAACACTCGGAAAGACGTTCTCCGTCAAGCAATCTTCCTCGATCACGTTGATTAAGAGCAAGCAAGCCTTGCCCTGTAAAAGCCTTTTGCTGAAGGCGCTCATTTGCCTGATGTTGAAAGGATAGATTAACAGATGTGAGACGACGACGCTGCCGGCTAGAACAAGGAAAAGCATTTTTTTCTTGCCGGAGAGACGGCCTTCCGCCACGTGACGCTCAAGGATGATCGGGAGGAGATGCACCAAAGCGATGGGTAGATACAAGGTGAAGGTTGTGTAGCGCGGAGTGAAAGCATATTCGACGCCGAAACCGGTACGCCCAATTGTCACTAAAATAGCGGTCATGATTGAATAAGTTCCGAGCATTAACCACCCCGCCGCCCGGTGCGCTAGTCTCATATCTCTTCGTATGCACAGCGCCGACACTGTGAAAAGAGCTGCCACTGTCAGTCCGGTAGCGGCCGCGATGATTTTGTGTCCTGTGCCGAACTGCTCCTTCAGGAAAATCATGTCGCCCGGCTCCAGCGCTTTACCTAAAAGAATTGAGAAGTATCCTAATGCCTTTACCGGATGAATTAGAGATTCAGAAAGGCTAGGGTGGCCCAAGGTTTTTTGATAGCCGTTAAAGTAAAGCGCGGCGCTGACTACGAACCCGACAATCCACGCCAACATCAGCCACCTCTTGTTGGGCAGTTCCCCCCGCGAGTCCGGCCAGGTGAGCAAGGGGAGAACCAACCAGCACAAGATTCCGTTGGCGGAGGAGAAGGTGCTGACCGTTGCCAGACACATGCACGACAGAAACTTCGCGCGTGCGCCGAGCTGTGAATAAGCGATGACCAGACACGTCGTCAGGCAGGCGATGGGCATGAAATAGATGATTTGCATGCCGAGCAGCCAGTTAACATATTGGACGGGAGAAAAGATGAAGAGATTGGCTAGGAAATATATCATTATCCGGCGCGCCGGGCTGCCGCCGATTGTCAATCTTCCCAATCGATAGATGTTGAAAGAGACGAGACAGGCGAGCGCGAAGCTCACCAGCAGTTCGTACGTTTTGTTCCATTTCGTCAGCCACCCGAGATCGACGAAAATAAGATTTGGGAAGAATTGCCGGTACTCGTTCTGCTGCGCGAAGAGGTCGCTGAGAGTGAGAGTGCCTTGAGAGAATTTCTCGAAGAACGAGACGTACTGCCACTCATCCCAGTAGGGTATGTCAACGCCGTACTTTAAAATTAGTATCAGGAGGAGGCCGGCGGGGATGATTGCCAGAGAGACGGCCAACGCGCAGGTTAGTTTAGAGAACGGTGGCAGCGATTTCATGCTCTGGCTTCCCGAAGCGCTTGATGGCCCGCAACAGGCGACGACCAATACTCTTTTAGCTGATCGGCAAACTTTGTGAGAAGTCCTAAACGCATCGCTGTTTTATTAATTACGGGATTCTTTGCGTTCGCGCCGCCGGGAACATTGATTTTCGGGTTCATGATCATTCTAGGAGTCGTCGGTAACGTCTGGCTCGCCGCTGGGGGCGCTTTCGGCCTTGTCGTGTTAGGGGTGACATGGTTGATAATCCGCAGACGAGTCGGTAAAAGAATGAACGCGGAAAAGATGCCATCAAGGGCTGAACCTTAGCAAGTCGCCCTTGTACTGTTCCGCATTGCTCGCGCCGTCGAGGGCGAAGATTTGGGTGGGCAACACGGTGGGTGAAATGCTTGATGCCATCGGCACGTTGCCGTCCCAGAAACGCATTAAAGAGTTCGTGATTACCAGCGAAATGGGTGAACGGCGCCGGGCAATTCCTGGTGAAGGTCTGACGAGCGTTGACGGCGCCGCTTGATGCGCTTCCTGCGCCGGTCCGTTGAAATCGAAAGTGGCGCGTACCTGGGAAATGATTTACAATTGACTAGCTTGTCAGGGGCGAGACGCCAATTTGAGCGGCTCGCCCCTCCTGCAAACAGAGTGGGGTTAAACGTTTATTAAGAACATGGAAGAATATTCAGATCATTCCCCGGCTGACGTCGCCTGGTACCCCATGGTGCCTATCCGTGACGTCGTGATTTTCCCTTTTACAAAAGTAGCTTTCAAAATCGGTCGCAAAGGCTCAGTGCGCGCACTGGAACAGGCCCTTTCCGCGGATCGCACCATCTATCTGGCAACCCAGCACGATGCCACGGTTGACGAGCCCGACCCTGAACAAATCTACGGTGTGGGCACGCTCGGCCGCATTTTGCAGTCTCAGAAACAGGAGAACGGTCAGATCAAGGTTGTGGTAGAAGGTCGCGAGCGTGCGACCACCGTGCGCGTGGAGAATACAGATAGGACTTTTATGGCCCTGGTGAAACGTGCGCCAGTGGTTAATGAAGAGGGCACCCGGCTGGATGCGCTCATTCAGAAGGTAGGCCAGCTTGTTGAGCAGCATCTTCGTCTGGCGCCAGACACGCAGACTGATGCACTCCAAACGGCACTGCGCAACCCGGAGCCTTCTCACCTAGCGGACGCGCTTGCGTCCCAGTTGCGCATTTCCGTTGAAGACAAGCAAGGCTTGCTGGAACTGTTTTCCGCACAGGCTCGTCTGCAACGATTGATTGAGCTGCTCGAGATGGAGATTGAAAAGCGTCAGCTTGACCGCACGATCCAGACCCGTGTTAAACGTCAGATGGAGAAGGCGCAAAAAGAGTACTACCTCAACGAGCAGATCAAAGCTATTCATAAAGAACTGGGCCGCAAAGACGAGAAAGCCGAACTCGAAGATCTTAAGAAAAAGATTGAAGATGCTGGCATGACTGACGAGGCGAAAGAGAAAGCGCTGCAGGAATTGCATCGGCTTGAAGCAATGCCGCCCATGTCCGCCGAAGGCACGGTCTCCCGTACTTACATCGACTGGCTGGTCAGTGTGCCCTGGAAACAGAAGAGCAAAGAGATTAGAGATCTGACCAAGGCGGAAGAGGTTCTCAACGAGGACCATTACAGCCTGGAAAAGATCAAGGAGCGGATTCTCGAGTATCTCGCCGTGCGCCAATTGGTAAAGAACCCCAAAGGATCGATTCTTTGCTTTGTCGGCCCACCGGGAGTTGGAAAAACAAGCCTCGGTAAATCCATCGCTCGAGCTACGGGCCGGAAGTTCGTGCGCTTGTCCCTCGGTGGGGTGCGTGATGAAGCAGAGATCCGCGGCCATCGTCGCACCTACATCGGAGCCTTGCCTGGCCAGATTATTCAGATGATGAAGAAGGCCGGGTCAGTCAATCCCGTTTTACTACTTGATGAGGTTGACAAACTTGGCGCTGACTTCCGTGGCGACCCGAGCGCCGCTTTGCTCGAGGTGCTCGATCCCGAACAGAACCATACGTTTCAGGACCACTATCTTGATGTGGAATATGATCTCTCGAAGGTCTTTTTTATAGCGACTTCTAACGTGCTGCACACAATTCCACCAGCGCTGCAGGATCGCCTGGAAATCCTCCGGCTCTCAGGTTACACAGAGCGCGAGAAACTAGAGATTGCCAAACGTCACCTGGTATCGAAACAGGCAGAGGCCAACGGCCTTAAGCCGGAACAGTTTACTTTCGCTGATGATGGCTTGCTGGAAATCATCCGGCATTACACACGCGAGGCCGGCGTGCGCAACCTGGAGCGTGAGATTGGTTCCTGTTGCCGGAAGCTGGCCCGCAAGTTTGTTTCCGAGAATGTAGTAACGAATTTCCACGACACCCTCGATGTAGTTCGGGTCCGGGAAATGCTTGGACCGATCAAATTCCGACAACAAGGTGTCGCAGCTGAGAGTGAAATCGGTCTGGCAACGGGACTTGCCTGGACTGAGATTGGCGGCGAGGTACTCCAGATCGAAGCCACCCTGGTCAAAGGTCGCGGCGGTGTAACCCTCACTGGCAAGCTGGGAGATGTGATGCAGGAATCGGCGCAGGCTGCGCTTACGTGCATCAAGGCGCGAGCTGAGCGGCTGGCGATGAGTCTCGATTTTATCCGCAAGCGTGATCTACATATCCATATTCCCGAAGGCGCGATACCAAAAGATGGGCCATCCGCGGGCATCACGATGGCCACCGCTATGGCCTCAGCGCTGACCCGCGCGGCTGTGAGGAAGAACGTGGCAATGACGGGGGAGATCACTCTGCGTGGTCGCGTCCTGCCGATCGGTGGTGTGAAAGAAAAACTGCTTGCGGCCCATCGCTTCGGAATCGATACCATTATTCTGCCCAAGGACAACGAGAAGGATTTGCCCGAGGTGCCGGTGGAAGTGCGCGACGCATTGTGCATTCACCTGGTCGAAACGATCGATGAGGTGCTCGCGCTCGCGCTCGAAGACGTCTGCCCCACTGAGACCGAGGCTACGGACGAGTCGAAGACGCCTCCGCTGTGGACGACCGAGCAGCCTTCACATGGAATTCCCACAAGCTAACAAGCGGGAAATCAAGCTTAGCTTTCGGATAGGTCTTCGTCTCAGGCGACGGCCTTTGAAAGTTCGCTTGTCTACTCTAAAACCCTAAAACCACTTTTCCAGGAGACCCTACATGAGCAAACATGATGATGCTGAGTTGATACTTAAGCTTTATGACCTTAGACGCGAACCAGTAATGCGCGAGGCTCGCAACTGGATGTTCACCTTCAATCCCACTAGCATTCAAGACGTTTTCGATGCGCTTTTGGGCGAGCACAGTGGCCACTATCGCATGGTAATTAGCTACTGGGATATGGCGGCTGCGATGGTCAACAACGGGGCGATAGATGAGACGTTGTTCAATGAGACGAACGGTGAACATATCTTCGTCTACTCCAAGATCGAGCCGGTCATAGAGGAGATCCGGACGATGTTTGGTTCGCCCGAATTCCTGCGCAATCTCGAGACCCTGGTGAAGCGGATTCCGAATATCGATGAAAAACTCCCCGCTATGAGGGAGCGCATGAGGAAGTTTGGAGAGATGCGCGCGGAGCGAGCCGCCAAATCGGAAGCCGCAGCGGCAGTGGCTTGAGCTCCGCAAGGCTGAAACTGAACGACGCTGAGAGTTTCGGCCCGCGCCCAACACTCGAAATGAGAATGCATACCTGCGCGGTAGCGGGAACTGTTGGGCAAAAGCGATGAGGGTCTCCAGCACGGAGTTTATCAAGAGCGCGTTTACGGAGGCCGATTGGCCACGCGACCATGGATTAGAAATTGCATTTATGGGTCGCTCAAACGTGGGCAAGTCGAGCTTGATAAATTCCCTGCTGAGAGTCCATGGGCTGGCGCGCACATCATCCACGCCGGGCAGGACGCAATCGTTAAATTTCTTTCAAATTAATGAGCAATTCAGTTTTGTAGATCTTCCGGGCTTTGGCTATGCTCGCGTTCCGAAGAGCATTAAAACCACCTGGGGCGAGATGGTTACGAGCTACCTTGCCAAGCGTACTCAGCTTGTGTTATCAATTCACATCGTAGATTCGCGCCACGAACCCACAAAACTGGATTTGCAGCTTCACGACTGGCTAAAGCACAGTGCAAAGCCACGATTAATAGTCGCCACAAAATCAGATAAGCTGTCTAACAACGAGTTGCGGGAGAGCATGGGCCGCGTCAAACGCGCATTTGGCGAAGAGAGCGTAGTTGCTTTCTCCGCGAAAACCGGACGTGGCCGGGATCAGGTTTGGCGCACAATTGAGAATGCCTTTGACCGTTTCTCAGCTTTAAATTAAATTGACGTAAAAACCCGTGGAATCTCGTTGTTCCTTGAACAATTGCAAAGTTCGCAGGTAGAACTTCCCAAGCCCCTTTTTGGTCATCTTGGTTTTTGCTTAGGCCACGCGCGGTGGGCAACCCCGCATCAGAGCGATGCACAAGAAAATCCGCTCCCAATCGAAATCCATTGCAAACATCGTCGAGGAGAAATCTTTGCCTTGCGAATGATCATGGGTTCGGGAGACGCCCGGTAGTGAGCCTTTGAGCCATTCCCGATTCAACTTCGATCTTAATAGCAACCCAAGGAACTTGGCCTTCACACGAGAGGCTGCGACTTTCATTCAAACCTAAGATAGAGAATTCATATGCCACAACGACCACGCTCACGCGCCTCGAGCGCGAACAATAGTGACGCTAACGAGGAGAACGGCGGCAGCAGCGTAGCCACCGCCGAAGCTCCGGAGAAAGAGAGCCAAGACGGCCGAGAGCAACGCGAGGAAGGTTTCTTAAACCTCGCCGATCTCAAAGAAATGTCTATTTCCAAGCTCACATCCATTGCCAAGGGCATGGACGTTCCGGGAGCCACCGGAATGCGCAAGCAGGAACTAATCTTCAAAGTTCTCGCAGCGCAAACCGAGAAGAGCGGTCTGATCTTCTCTGAGGGTGTTCTCGAAACCTTGCCTGACGGCTTCGGCTTTCTGCGGGCTCCTGAATACAACTACCTTCCCGGCCCGGACGACATTTATGTTTCGCCTTCGCAGATTCGCAAATTTGACCTGCGCACCGGCGACACGGTAAGTGGCCAGATTCGGCCTCCGAAAGAGGGGGAGCGTTACTTCGCTCTGATCAAAGTTGAAGCCATCAACTTCGAGTCGCCCGATCAGGCGCGAGAGAAGGTTTTCTTCGACAACCTGACTCCGCTCTATCCCGAGGAACAACTCCGAATGGAGGTCACGCCCGAGAACCTCTCTGCGCGCGTCATCGACCTCGTCACACCGCTTGGAAAGGGCCAGCGTGGCTTGATCGTTTCACCGCCGCGCACCGGCAAAACCATGCTGCTACAAGCCATCGCTAATTCGGTCACGCAGAATCATCCCGAAGTGACTCTGATTGTGCTCCTGATTGACGAGCGCCCGGAAGAAGTAACGGACATGCAGCGTTCTGTACAGGGCGAAGTGATCTCGTCCACTTTCGATGAGCCACCGACCCGCCACGTGCAAGTCGCGGACATGGTGATCGAGAAGGCCAAGCGTTTGGTAGAGCACAAGCGCGACGTCGTAATCCTGCTTGATTCGATCACCCGTCTGGCGCGTGCACACAACGCGGTGGTTCCGCCGAGCGGCAAGATCCTCTCCGGCGGTATCGATTCAAACGCGCTGCAGCGACCTAAGCGGTTCTTTGGCGCCGCTCGCAACATTGAGGAAGGCGGGTCACTGACCATTATCGCCACGGCCCTGATAGACACGGGCTCGCGCATGGACGACGTCATTTTTGAAGAGTTCAAGGGCACAGGTAACTCTGAAATCCACCTGGACCGGAGACTCAGCGACAAGCGACTGTTTCCCGCCATCGATCTGCAGCGCTCAGGAACACGCAAGGAAGAGTTGTTGTTAAGTAAAGAGGATCTAGCCAGAATCTGGGTGATGCGCCGCGTTCTTAATCCCCTGTCCCCTGTCGAACAAATGGAAGTTGTGCTCGAGCGGCTCGAGAAGACGAAGTCAAATGCCGACTTCCTGGCCTCGATGCAAAGCTAGTGAAAAGGAGACACGGGGACGGGGAGACGCGGAGACAGGGTGGAAACACAGTTCTTGATAAGAAATCTCCCCGTCACCCCGTCGCCGCTTCTCCCCGTCTTGAGTAGTTAAACCCTTCATCGTTCATAATTCATCCCTCCATTGATGCGTGTAGCCTTACTCTCCTCTGAAGTTGTGCCCTTCGCAAAAACCGGTGGACTCGCCGATGTCGCAGGGGCGCTTCCCAAAGCCCTGCGGGAACACGATAGGGATGCAGTCGTAATCCTTCCTCATTATGACCAGATCGATCGTGGCTTCCTAACTGACAAGGTTATTGAGAACGTTCCAGTGGAGTGGCGTGGCGGGGTTCGGCCCACGCGAGTCTGGCAAAGCGATGCGGCCGGGGCTCCGGGCTACTTGATCGAGGCGCCCGAATATTTTTCACGGCCTTCCATCTATGGCTATGGCGACGATCACGAGCGCTTCGCCTTCTTCTCGCGCGCGACACTCGCGCTTTGTAAACATCTCGACTGGCAGCCCGACATCATTCACGGCAACGACTGGCCCTGCGGTTTTGCCGTCATCGAACTACGCGCTCGCCGTCGTTACGACTCTTTTTACCAGCCAACACGCACCCTCTTCTCAATTCACAATATCGCCTATCAAGGCGCCTTCGATCGGCGGGACCTCTGGTGGCTGGGTTTTGGCGACCCGCCGGAACGCGACGATTTCATGTTCAAGGGGGCCGCGTCAGCCTTGAAGGCGGGCTTAATCGCCGCGGACGCCCTTACGACGGTGAGCCGCCGTTATGCCGAGGAAGTGCAAACACCCGAGCAGGGATATGGTCTCGACTGGCTGTTGCGAGCACGTCGCAACCGCTTTGTCGGCGTAACCAACGGTGTCGATTACGATATTTGGAATCCCGAGACAGATCCGCATATCGCCGCGAACTTTTCCGCCGAAGATCTCGCCGGCAAACGTGAATGTAAACTCGATCTCCTGCGTCGCTTCGGACTGCCGCAAGAGCCAGATAGGCCGATTATCGCCATCGTCTCCCGGCTGGTTGCCCAGAAGGGTTACGACTTGATCCGACAAGCAGCGGGTGCAATTCTTGATACGGGCTCATTCTTTATTGCTCTGGGGGCCGGGGATAAAGAATATGAGGATTTCCTGCAGCGCTGGCACGACAGCGCGCCACAGCGGGTGGGTATCTACAAGGGCTACGCCGGCGAGCCGCTGGCACATCAGATCGAAGCCGGCGCAGACATGTTTCTGATGCCCTCACTCTATGAGCCCTGCGGGCTGAACCAGATGTACAGCATGCGCTACGCCACAGTGCCTATTGTTCGTGCTACGGGCGGCCTTGACGACACGGTAGAAAACTTCGATCCGGAGCGTGGCGCGGGCAACGGGTTCAAGTTTTACCCGTATACTACCTCCGCTCTGCTTGAAAAAATACGCGAAGCACTCTACTTTTATGGTAAGCCTGAAGCATGGACGCAGATGCAGCGAAATGGCATGACCATGGATAATTCATGGTCCGCCGCAGCTAAGAAGTATTTAGAGATTTACGAGGAAATCTTGAAGTCCCCGACATGATCGGTAGGTACTGATGCAGTTTGACATGCTAGAGGAGATGCCACTCAATTACAGAACCGACGAGCAGTAGCGACCGGATCCAGTTGCGCGACCGTCAACTGACTATAGAATCTGGTTTTCTTTACGACTTGAATGTTATCGCACCAACCCGGTTGCTACCGCTCCTTCTTAGAAACATGTCCAAAAAGCCCTTATTTTTTGCCATTGGCAAGTTTCATCTCGTTATCTGCTTGTCGCAGACGAGCAAAGCTACTCGGTTCTGTAATTGACCGGTATTTTTCAACGCGTGCAAACTGCAACCAGGACCGATTGGCAACCAGGCTTGGCGGCGGGCGGGTTTGTTTGATCTTGCCTGATAGTAGGGAAACAGTATGAACGACAAGGAGATCTTAATGAGCGAGCATGTAACCGAAGTTAGTGACAGCACTTTTGAAAAAGACGTTCTACAATCAGACAAACCTGTCTTGGTAGATTTCTGGGCCGCCTGGTGTGCGCCTTGCAGAATGCTGGCTCCCACCGTTGACGCCGTGGCGGAGAAATATGCGAGCACCGCGGTGGTAGTTAAACTTAACGTCGACGACAACCCGTCCATATCCCAACGCTATGGAATTAAGGGTATCCCGACACTCATTCTTTTCAAGGGTGGCAAGGAAGAAGAACGTGTAGTGGGCGCGACCTCGAAAGAAGCCATTTCCCGCATGATTGACAAACACGTCAGCGCAGCCACGGCGTGATCTTCCGGGTGGGGCGCGGAGTTACTGCTAGCGGAGCTGCGCGCCGTTCGCGTTTTTAAGACCTGACCCGTGTCATTGCTATTCCTACGATAGGTCTTGCAACCACACTTGTCGCCTGTTTACCTGAGCAAAACTTCCGAATGAGATCCCTCCGTGCGGTGGCAATGGCGAGACAGCGCTCGTTTGAAGAGCGATTGGCGGAAAGGTTGCGCTTACGCAGAGTGGACGATGCGAAGCTGCGTGCGCGACAAGCCCAGGGAAAAATTCGACGCTTAATCAATACTAACTTTCGCAAGCAGGAGATGATTGCCGCCCTCGGGCTGCGCCGTGGTGACTGCAATCGATGTGGAGCTTGTTGCGAGCTGCTCTTTAAATGCCCTTTTCTGAAGAAGCAATCAGATGGCTCCACGATCTGCGGGATTTACGAGAACAGACCAAACTCGTGCCGTCTATTTCCCACTGAAAGACGGGACATCGATGAGGTGCGTGGAACCTGCAGTTACTACTTTATCGATAAGCCGGTTCGGTTAGGGAAGGCAAGCTAGCCATTTCCATTTATCGATTTTTCTATCGATTTCCAATTGCCAATTGCCGATTGCCAATTTCTTCTGACTAATCCGGCATCATTGTTCAGAATTAAGTGGCCGCGCTGCAACAAAACAATCGGCAATCGGCAATCGGCAATTGGAAATCAATAGAACTATGTCGAAGACTATCGTCGTGATCGGTGCCCAGTGGGGTGACGAGGGCAAAGGCAAGATCGTCGATCTGCTCGCCGCGCGTTTTGATATCGTGGTCCGTTATCAGGGCGGACATAACGCCGGGCATTCCGTGCAGGTCGGAGATCGTTCGTTCGTGCTGCATTTGCTTCCTTCGGGGATCGTTCATCCAGGCAAAATCTGCGTGCTTGGCAATGGCATGGTGATCGATCCGAAAGCTTTTTTTGAGGAGGCCGATAGATTAACAGCCCAGGGTATTGAGGTCTCGCCCGATCGGGTCAAGATCAGCTCACGTGCGCACCTGATACTCCCATACCACCGGGCTTTGGACCACACGAGCGAGGAGCGGCTCGGCAATGAGAAAGTTGGCACTACCCTGCGAGGCATTGGCCCTGCTTATGAGGACAAGGCCGGTCGACGGGGAATACGCACGGCCGACGCCCTGGTTCCCGATGTCTTGCGCTCGCGCATCGAGCGAAATCTCGAAGATGCGAACCGGATCATCCAGGCCTACGGCGGTGAGAAGCTCGACGCGGATGAGATCTTCAACGAGATGTTGCGACTCACGGAACGACTCGGCAACTTCATCAGCGATACGACGCACTATCTGAATGTGGCGGCCTCCGAGGGCCGCTCGATACTTCTCGAAGGAGCGCAGGCTACTCTGCTGGATGTAGATCACGGGACTTACCCTTTCGTTACTTCCTCAAGCACAACGGTGGGGGGCGCGATTTGTGGTACCGGTCTTGCGCCGCATCGGCTCACGGGCGTGCTGGGGATTGTGCGCACTTATACAACGCGCGTAGGTGAGGGCCCATTCCCAACGGAGATGCTTGAGGGCGAGGCTGAACTGGGCCAGCTCATTCGCGAGCGTGGCCGCGAATATGGCGCCTCCACGGGTCGACCGCGTCGCTGTGGCTGGTTTGACGCATTCGCCACCCGTTATGCCGCGGAGATCAATGGCTTCACGTCGGTCGCGCTCACCAAGCTCGACGTGCTCGACTCTCTTGATGAAATAAAGGTCTGCACTGGATACAAGCTAGACGGTCGGGTCTGCGATTCACTCCCGGCCGTCTCTCAGGACCTAAGTCGTATCGAGCCAATCTATGCAACGCAGCCGGGCTGGAAAACTTCAACGGTTGGCACCACAGAGATGAGCTCCCTTCCCGCCAACGCCCGACGCTACGTCGAGTTTCTCTCCGCGCAAATTGGTGTCGAAATCGGTTTAGTTTCCACCGGCCCGGAACGCTCGCAAACAATCGTCGTCCACCACTCCGCCCTCGGCAGCTGGCTTAACGATTAGTCTGGAGTCCCGAGTCTAGAGTCTAGAGTCTCCAGTCTGGAGTCTGCAGTCCGTTTGGCAACCTGGATATTTGCAACTTGAAAGTTTGGACTCGAGACTCTAGACTCAAGACTCCAGACTCTTTTTGTGGGCCGATAGCTCAGTTGGTAGAGCAACTGGCTTTTAACCAGTGGGTCGCAGGTTCGAGTCCTGCTCGGCTCACCACTAGAATCAACGACTTACAGGCAGCCAACCGTGCTGCCTTTTTCTTTTGGTGCGCCTATGGTGCGCCTCGTCAATCGGGTTGGGTAGTTTTGGGCAAGCAAAAAGCCCGCAGCGGGAAGCCACGGGCTTGATGGTTTTTCGTCTGAGGTTGGCTCAGCCATAGAAGCGTTTTTGTTGGCGTTCGACTGCCTCGTTCTGCATATCGGCTTGGTCGTCAACGTAAACATCCAGCGTGAAGGCGACTGAGCCGTGGCCCAGCCGGGCACTGACGATCTTAGGACTCACTCCCTCCCGCAGCAACTGAGTGGCGCTC
>JACDCK010000059.1 GCA_013817595.1 Pyrinomonadaceae bacterium
GTGCCGATGTGCGACAGGCCGCGGACAACGCCACTCGGAGCCTGCCCGTCTCCCAGCGCCAGCGAGTCTATGATTCTTTAATCAGACGACTCGATCCGCCTGAGACCCTGGCGATTGAACGGCGCGGTAGCAGCGTCACCATAGCCTCGTCGCGGGCACCTCAGATCAGCTTTGTGGCTGACGGACGTGAGCATGTGGAGACAACTCCTAATGGCCGCACGGTGCGTGTGCGAGCCAGTTTCTCCGGCGACCAGTTGAACGTCGTTAGGACGGGAGATCGGGCGCAGGACTTTACCGTCACTTTCGATCCTACGGATAACGGTCGTCGCTTGCTTGTGACGCGCCGGCTATACTCCGATCAGATTAATCAACCGGTAACCGTCCAGTCGTATTACGATCGCACTGCAGACGTTGCCCAGTTGGACCTGAACACGGGTAGTCAAGACTACCCGCAGGTCGGAACCACTAGCGGGGAGTTCGTTATCCCGAATGGAACTCAACTAGTTGCTCATCTGAATAGCAACCTTTCTACTAACACAGCGCGCGACAATGAGCGCTTCACGATGACCGTTCGTTCACCATCTCAGTATGATGGTGCGACCATTGAAGGCTACGTGACGAACGTCAATCGCAGTGGACGCATAACGGGGCGGTCGGAGATGACATTTAACTTCGACACGATTCGTCTGCGTGATGGTAGAAGTCATCGATTCGCCGGGATTGTCGAAACAGTTCGCACTCCTGGAAACGAAACAATTCGGGTCGATAACGAAGGAGCGGTTAGGGAAGACGATCAGACCGGCCGTACCATCCAACGCACGGCGATCGGAACGGCCGTGGGCGCAATCATTGGCGCAATTGCCGGGGGCGGTAAAGGCGCAGCCATCGGGGCAGTCCTAGGTGCCGGTGCTGGTGCTGGTTCAGTTTACGTGCAGGGTCGTGAGGATCTGGAACTGACGACTGGTACCGAATTTACCATCAGGTCGAGTGGCCCTCGGTAAGTCGCTTACTGTTCGACGTAAGTTTGGTAGCCCGAGCTAATGGTACAGAGAGGTACGGACGGCGAGTTATTCGCTGTCCGTATTTTTATGGCGCTAGTTCAAAACAATCTCAACGGGCTGAGGCAGTCGTTCACCCAGCAAAGTTAGTCCGCGCGGGCTCGCCACCGGTTCCTTGTTTGGTGTTTGAAAGAAGAGAAAGCCCTGGCGTCGACGATCGGTGGGCGACAACGGCGCTTTTAGGTCCATAGCATAGGCAGCAAATTCCTGTTCAAATTGTTTTCGCGAACTCGGATTGTAGACATAGACTTCATTCGCTTTCAGGATTTGCGAAATTGCCTGCTTGGGAGAGAGTAGCCTCCAGTCCTTGCCTTCTCCATCACGCAAGCGAAAACGCGCGCGCTTGAGTTCAATTGGTAGACCACTCTCATACTCGAGTTCTATTCGCAGCGGCATTACGCCAGCCAAGGGAAGATTCGCTTCGAAGAGCTCCTGGCTTTCTTCGTCACCAAGCATAGGCGCAACCTTTACCGTAACACCACCGGCACTTGCGCTTTTTACCGCGCCGGCAAGCGGCGGCAGTTCTACTACGGGCTTTACCCTAAAAAGCGCCCCCCCGCAGGCAGTTTCTAACAACGCTACCGACACGAGTGCAACCAGCAAAATGAGTTGCGTGCTTCTGATGATGTTTTTTGGTTGAGAGTAGGCCACCGGCGAAATCTCTCACGGTGGTCTGGAAGCTGTCAATGGAGCTACACGGCATTCGGACGCCGGTAGCTGTTAGCTTCCCGGACTCCAGTGTGAGCGTCTGTGCTACTATGGCGCAAAAATATGATTAGACCGTTCCGGGGTATTCATCCTCAGATTCAGTCCAGCTCCTATATTGATGTGAGTGCCCAGCTAATCGGTGACGTTCACATAGGTGAAGAGTCTTCCGTATGGTGTAACGCGGTATTGCGTGGCGACATGTATTACATTCGCATCGGCAACCGTACCAATGTGCAGGATAACAGCGTCATCCACACTCGCACCGGCACTCATCCCACCATCCTGGAAGACGAAGTCACAATAGGACATAGCGTGACCCTGCATGGATGTTACGTCGAGCGTGGCTCTTTAATTGGAATCGGTTCCATTATCCTCGACGATGTCCGAGTCGGCACGCAATCATTGGTGGCCGCCGGTTCATTGCTATCACCTGGGACGATCATTCCGCCACGTTCTTTAGTGATGGGCATACCGGCCAGGGTAAAGCGCCCGCTTTCCGATGAAGAAGTTGCGGGACTCACACTTTTTTGGCAGAACTATGTGGACTACACGAAGAAATATAAGTGTGAGTGTGGGTCGTAGGTAACTGGAAGAGCAAATGGGATCCAGTACTTTGCCAGCGCGCGGCATGCGCGACTTTCTTCCCGCGGATGTGCGTCGCCGTGAATACGTCATTGGCGTCATCAAGGAAGTCTACGAGCGTTACGGCTTTGAGCCGCTGGAAACACCCGCGGTCGAAAACATCGAAACGCTGATGGGCAAATATGGCGAGGAAGGCAATCAGCTCATCTACAAGATACTCAAGCGCGGGGTGCATGAAAGCACGGGCGAAGCAGATCTTGCCCTGCGCTACGATCTCACCGTGCCACTCGCGCGGGTTGTTGCCGAATATCGTGACAAACTGCCGAAGTTTTTCAAGCGCTATCAGATTCAGCCGGTTTGGCGGGCGGACCGGCCTGCGCGCGGAAGGTTTCGCGAGTTCTATCAGTGTGACGTTGATGTCATCGGCTCATGCTCGATGGTGGTGGAGACCGAACTGATTGCGGCGGCAAGTGAAGCCCTGGAAAAGCTCGGTTTCAAGGAGTTTGTGGTGAGCTTGAATCACCGCGAGGCGCTTACCGGTCTTCTTGCCTGCTCGGGTGTGCCGTTGGAACACCACGAAGCAACGTTGGTAGCTTTGGACAAGCTCGCTAAGGTTGGTCGCGAAAGAGTCGCAAGGGAGTTAACTGAACGCGGCATAACCGAAGGAGCCGGCAAACGCCTCCTCGATTTCTTTAGCGAGCTGGATTCGCTTGAGCACGCGGCGGACATCGCCGTGGGTGACGATCTGGTTGCGAAACGACAAGGGCTTAACTCCGCGATTCTGGGCCGGTTGGTTGAGTTTGTAGGAACGAACGAGAAAGGCGCAAAAGGCGTTGATGAGTTGCGTTCGATCCTCGAGTACGCGGGGGCGTCCGGCGTTGCGGCAAGAATCAAAATCGATCCAAGCTTGGCGCGCGGGCTCTCGTATTACACAGGAGCGATTCTTGAGATTAACGTGAAGGATCTGGCTGGCAGCCTGGGTGGTGGCGGCCGCTACGACAATCTGGTCGGCATGTTTTTGGGTCAGGACGTCCCGGCCTGCGGCTTTTCGCTGGGTTTGGAGCGCATCATCGTCGTCATGACTGAGCGGGAAATGTTTCCGACTGCCTTAGCAAGAGAGTCATCTGATGTAATGATGGCTGCTCTCGGGGAACAATATGTCGATGATGCGCTTACTGTCGCTCGCGAACTGCGTGCTGCTGGGATGCGCGTGTTGCTATACCCGCAACCCACCGATAAGCTTCAGAAACAGTTGGCCTACGCCAGTGCGCAAAACATTGCTCTCGTGGCGTTGAGCGGTGAGCATGAGCACAATAGCGGCACAGTGCTGATCAAAGACATGCACGGGCGGAGTCAAGAATGGGTAACTCGCGAAGTGGCCGTAGATGTAATTAGGAATATGCTTTCAGTTGCCAAAGGAACAATCGAGATTGAACGGAAGAGGGAAGACTATGATCGGTCTGAAAAGCATTAGGAACATAAACGATGTTGGATGAATCGCCCGCTGGGCATTATCTCGGAGATGTGCTGGCTTCGTTTCGCGCTTACAAAAAGCTCGCGGAGAAAGCGTTGGAGCAAATTACGGACGAAGAGCTCTTTGTCACGATAGACGAAGAATCAAACAGCATTGCGGTGATCATCAAGCACATGGCAGGCAACATGCTGTCGCGCTGGACGGATTTTTTGACTACCGATGGCGAGAAACCTGAACGCGATCGCGACATGGAATTTGTCATCGAACCGCAAACATCTAAGTTTGAGGTAATGAACTATTGGGAAAGGGGCTGGCAACGCACCTTCGAAACGCTGGAAGCGCTGCGACCAGAAGATCTGTTGCGCACGGTGTTGATTCGTGGGGAGACGCACACCGTCGTGCAGTCGATCAATCGCCAGTTGGCTCATTACCCGTATCACATCGGCCAGATCGTCTTTCTTGCCAAGCATTTCAGATCAGCTGACTGGAAGTCGCTGAGCATCCCGAAGAACAAGTCGGCAAAGTTCAATAAGTATCTTGAACAAAATCCTGACAAAGCTGAACACCGCTTCGACGTGGCGGCCGGATTCAATGACGATGCGCGGAAGGACGACTAACTATGTCAGCAGGCATTGTCAACTTTCATCATGTCAATGTGACCGTGCCACGAGCGCTCGAGCGGGCTGCGAAAGACTTCTATAGCGCAAGACTCGGTCTCGAAGAAGTACCCAAGCCCGAAGCGTCGCGCGGACGCGGTGGGGCCTGGTATCAGCTCGGCAGCGTGCAATTGCATCTTTCGCTCGAAGACGGTCTCGACGAACGGTCGAGCACACGACATGTCTGCTTCGTCGTTGAGGACCTCCATCGAGCGCAGGACTACCTGGCGTCTGCGGGAGTCGAGATCCTTTCCGAGCCGCGTCCAGTTCCTGGTACTCAACGTTTTTATGTTCGTGATCCGGGTGGCAATCTGATCGAGATTGCCCAGCGAAAGACTGATTAACCAATATCTTCAGCATGCTGGATAACCTCGGGAACTTACAGCGCACCCATTCCTGCGGGGCGCTGCGCAAAGAAGACGTCGGCAAAAACGTTACCTTGATGGGCTGGGTGGCGCGGCGGCGCGACTTTGGTGAACTCACCTTCGTCGATCTTCGCGACCGCGACGGCGTAACTCAAGTTGTGTTCAATGCCGAAAACTTCCCGGAAGCACACACTAAGGCCAAGGACGTCCGCGGTGAATATGTCATCGCAGTTGTGGGCGAAGTAGTGTTGCGCGATGACAGTGCACGCAATCCCAAACTCGCTACGGGCGAGGTGGAAGTGCAAACTCGCGATCTTTACATTTTCAACGATGCGCGCACGCTGCCGTTTCAACTGGATGCGTCGCCGGACGCTCTGGCAAGCGAAGACCTGCGCTTGAAGTATCGCTATCTGGATTTGCGCCGACCTCAGCTCCAGTCAAATCTCAAACTCCGGCATCGGGTAGTGGCTGAGATTCGGCGCTACATGGACGAGCAGGCATTCCTCGAAATCGAGACTCCCAATCTGATCAAGTCCACGCCCGAGGGAGCGCGCGACTACATCGTTCCCGCCCGCATCCAACCGGGTAGGTTTTTTGCGTTGCCCCAATCACCGCAGCTTTTCAAACAGATCTGCATGATTGCGGGGCTGGATAAGTACTTTCAGATTGCGCGTTGCTTTCGTGACGAAGACCTGCGTGCCGACCGGCAGCCCGAGTTCAGCCAACTCGATGTTGAGTTGAGTTTTGCCACCTCAGAACAGGTCTATGCATTGATTGAAGGGTTGTTTGCGCGTGTATTTCGTTTTATTGGCGCTGACTTGCCGGTGCCTTTTCCCAGGCTCAGTTATGCGGAAGTGATGCTGCGGTATGGTTCCGACAAACCCGACCTGCGCATTCAAGGCATGGAGCTGCGAGATTTATCTCCGGCCCTGGAAGGGACCACATTCGCTCCCTACGCTTCAGCCCTAGCGACTGGCGGGCAGGTGAAGGGAATTGTCGTTGGCGGAGGAGCTGGGCTTTCACGCAAGGCCCTTGATGAGCTACAGGAATTTGTTAAGCGCTATGGAGCTTCGGCACTCGGCTCGATCCGGTTGGGCGATGAGGTTTCTTCCTCTTTGCTCAAGGCGTTAGGGGCAGATGCCGTGTCGACCATGGCGCAAACGGCCGGTGCCGAGAAAGGTGATGCAGTCTTAATCGTAGCTGGAAAACCAAAAACCGTTACTGCCAGTCTGGGTGCGTTAAGAAATGAAGTTGCGCGCCAACTGAAACGAATTCCCGGGAGTGTGTTCGCGCCGTTGTGGGTCACTGAGTTTCCCCTGTTTGAGTACCACGAGGATGATGGGCGCTATTACGCAATGCATCATCCCTTCACTTCGCCGGTTGACGAAGACGTGTTGCTGTTTGAGCGAGCTGTCAACAGCGGTGAGTCAGATGTGCTGGGACGGATCCGGGCCAAAGCTTACGATGCAGTAATAAACGGAGTGGAAGTAGCTGGGGGATCGATTCGTATTCACCGGCGTGACGTTCAGGATATCGTGTTCGAGGCTCTGGGTATGTCAAAAGAGACAGCGCGCGAGCGTTTCGGTTTCTTCCTGGAAGCACTCTCGTACGGTACACCGCCGCACGGCGGCATTGCTTCGGGCATTGAACGGCTCATGATGGTGCTGGTGCCCACGGAAAACATCCGCGACGTAATGGCGTTTCCGAAAACTGCTTCCGCCGCTGACTTGATGATCGATGCGCCCGGTGAAGTGGATCCAAAACAGTTGGAGGAACTGCATCTTAGAGTCGTGAAGGACGAATGAGTTTTGTTCGCGTGAATGATCACCCTTCGGAATGCACAGCTTAAGGAGATTTTTGCGCACGCGCGACAAGCCACGCCGTTCGAGTGCTGTGGTTTGATCGGGGGCAACAACAATCGCGCCACATCCATCCATCCGCTGCGCAATGTCGCCAGCAATCCCCAGATAGCTTACGAAGCCGCACCAGAAGAACTCTTCGCCGCTCAAAGGCAGATGCGTGGGCGCGGTGAACAGCTTCTGGCTATCTATCATTCCCATCCGCGCTCGACTGAACCTGTGCCTTCGGAGACGGACGTACGACTTGCCTACTACCCCGCTGCGACCTACCTGATCGTAGGACTGGGTGGGGCAAGGCCGATCATGCGAGGCTTTCGGATTTCTGAACGCGACAAAACTTGGCAGCAGGTTGAGTATGCTGTGGCGGACGAGTAAGATTGGAACCGCGCCACTGAAACAGTCGTAGAGATTTTCGGTGATGGAGACCAAAAAAACCAAGTACGACACCAATCCACTCGATCCGGATTATGTGAGACAAACGGAAGAGGTGTGGATTGCAGACGACAGTGGGCCGGGTACGCGGGAAGTGAAAGGAGCTACCCGTGAAGTGGATTCATCCTCAAACGACAGCGCCCGGAGTAACATCTATTCCGAGGCGCCTACTAGAACTTTCGATACGCCAGTGGATTCTCCTTATCCTTCAGTATTTGTGCCCCCAACTTATTCACCGCCGACGCCGTACCAACAGTCTCCCTATCGACCACCGCAAGTTAATTTGAAGCCCACCTCGCGCCCTGTGGCCGGGATAGGATTACCTGAAAATTGGGCGGTGATCCTGCCCTATGCACCTTTTTACATTGGTGTGGTTGCGTCTCTGGTTGAGTTATTCCTGGTGCCCAGAAAGGAATTGAAAGTTCGGTTTCACGCCGCTCAAGGGTTGGCTCTGCACATCGCCATCCTGGTGGTCCAAACGCTTTTTGGTGTGGTTGGAGCGATAACAGACAGCTCGATAGGTGGATCCTTGTTCAAGGTTGCCGCGACTATCTTCCTGGTTATTTCGATGATTCGCGTTTGGAAAGGCGAGCCCCACCGCATCCCTCCTATCAGCGAGCCCGCCCAGTGGCTCAACGAGCGCATCGAGCCTCGTAACAAGAGTTAGTACCGCCGCTTGGCACCTCCATTGCTAGTATGCACGGCGGCACCTGCAAAGCGTAGTGCTTTGCAAACTCTGATGTGAAATCGTTCTCGGGCGGTGTACTAATGTTGCGATTTGGTGCACTTTAGATTGTGTGTGTAGGCAACCCTAACTTGGCTTTGCGAGGGGAGTAAACCAAGCCCGAGGTTAATTCATCAAACGCTTCGGCCAATCCCGCCTCTCCCTACGGCCCCAGCAGCGTTAACACGAAATGACAAGTTCAAAGACGGAGGGAGAAAATGACTAGAAACAATTACCAAAGAACACGTTTGTTGATCGTTTGGTTCGCAGTATCCGCGATCTTCTTGATGCCGGTGTCTGTATTTCCACAGACCAAGCTCACGCTTCACAGTAACAAGTATAGTGTTCAGGATGACATTAAGCTGGGCCGGCAGGCGGCCGCCGAGGCTGAACAGCAGTTTCCATTACTGCGTGATGGCGAAGTTTCAAGCTACGTTGAGCGAGTGGGCAATCGCTTAGAAGCTGCTATCCCTTCTGAGTTTCGGCATCCAGGATTTCAGTACTCTGTCCGGGTTATTAATGCGCGCGATATAAACGCCTTCGCACTTCCTGGTGGTCCCATGTACGTCAATCGTGGCATGATCGAAGCAGCCCGTCGCGAAGGCGAGATGGCCGGAGTCATGGCCCATGAGATAAGCCACGTGGCTTTACGCCATGGTACCGCACAAGCGACCAAGGGTCAGAAGTATGGTCTGCTCGCGGGGATTCTTGGAATTGGTGGACAGATTCTTGGTGGCCCAGCGGGAGCCGCCGCACAGATTGCAGGGCAAGGCGTAGGCGTTTACTTCCTAAAGTTCAGCAGGGAATACGAAACCGAGGCCGACATTCTGGGCGCCCAGATCATGGCCCGGGCGGGTTACGACCCACGCGACCTGGCGGCGATGTTTCAGACTATAGAGCGGCAGGGAGGCGGGAGCAGTGGAGGGTTTTTAAGCAGCCACCCAAGTCCCCAGAATCGGTACGCGCGTATCAACCAGGAAGCCCAGTATTTGCGGGTGCAAAATCCCATCCGCGATACCGAAGAATTTGCGCGCGTCCAGGCTAGGCTGCGGGGATCTCCGGCCGCTCCTTCGATGGCCGAGATTGCACGCAGCGGCCAGCGTAACCCTGCGGAGGGCGGAGGGAATTATCCGCAGGATGCGCCGGGTGGCCGAGTGGATTATCCGTCCACGCGCTATCGCAGTTACAACGAACTTGGATTTCTGACCGTGAGCGTGCCGGACAACTGGAGAAAGTTAGGCGACAACGACTCGGTCTGGTTTTCTCCAGAAGGTGGTTACGGACAGTACCAGAACCAGGCAGTCTTCACTCATGGAGTTAATTTCGGTGTTTCCCGAACTCAGAGTCGCGACTTGCGGCAGGCGACCCAGGAGCTGATTAACAGTCTGGCGCAGGGAAATCGCAGTTTACGCCAGTCGACAAACTTTCAACGGGTGACTGTATCGGGTCGCGCGGGCTTGAGTGCCGGGCTTACCAACGTTAATGAGGCCACCGGTCAGACCGAGTCGATAACTCTGATTACGACCCAATCGCGGAATGGCGATCTGTTTTATATGGTTGCTCTTGCCCCGCAGAGTGAAGCCCGTAGCTTTGCTTCAGCTTTCAACAACATTCTTCGCTCGGTTCGACTAGACGACTAAGGCCGATTACAAGCGTCGATATAGTGAGGCCCGCTCTCGAGCGGGCCTTCCTTCTTTCTGCCGGCTGCCTACTGCCTGCTGTTCTTCGCTTCTTGCCAGAGAGATTCGAGCTCCCCCAGTGTTGTCGATTCGAAGCTCCGATTGCGCACCAGCAAGCGGTCTTCGATATGACTAAAGCGCTGACGAAACTTTCTATTGGTCAATTTCAGAGCCGCTTCCGGCTCAACACGAAGGTGACGGGCAATATTTGTTACGGCAAAAAGCAAATCACCAATTTCTTCCCGCACCCGAATGTGGTCCGTTTCCAACTTGGAATCGGCGTGGACCTTGATTGCGTCGAGTAACTCGCCGATCTCCTCTTGAACTTTCGCAAAGATGTCTTCAACTTTTTCCCAATCAAATCCCACGCGAGCGGCTTTGGTTGAGAGTTGGTGAGCTTCCATCAGAGCGGGGACTTTCATAGAGACGCCGTCAAGGATGGACGTCTGCTTCGCTGCGTCCGGCGTGTTCGCTACTCTCTTCTCCTCAGCTTTGATGGCCTCCCAATTGCTTAGCACTTCAGTCGTGGTATCAGCGTGCGCACCGCCAAAGACATGCGGATGCCTGCGGATCATTTTTGCGTGAACTGCATCGGTGACGTCGTCAATGGTGAAGTCGCCACGTTCGCCGGCAACCTGGCCGTAAAAGACTATCTGAAAAAGCAGGTCGCCGAGTTCATCACGCAGATCCGCCGGGCGGCCCTCGCGCGCCTCCTCAACTGCCTCGAACGCTTCGTAAGCTTCTTCCAGAAGCATCGGCGCGAGCGTGGCGTATGTCTGTTCGCGGTCCCAGGGGCAACCCGCAGGCGAGCGCAACTGCGTCATCAGTGTAACCAGGTCGTTAAATGTGGCAGGCATGGAAACTAGTCTAGAGTCCAAAGTCAGAAGTCCCAAGTCTCAAACGGCCGTTACCTTATAGACACGATCCACGAACTTACACGAAATGACACCAACAAGATTTCGTGGAGCGTTTAGGTCGGTTTGACATTACTCAAAGAGCAAGAAACTGCAGTCGTGCTTCACAGCATTAGCCTCCCAAGTTCAACCTAAAACACCACCCACCGACCTTTCTTGCGACTCCTGCGATTCGGATGTTACCATTCCATCAAAACACTGAAACCAAAAAGGAAGTGCAGCGCCACCTGAGTTTTCAAGAAACGCAGGGCAATAAGCCAATGAACGAGGAACAGCCAAATTTCAAGGTGACGGACCGCCGCCTGTTTAATCCTGACGGCACCCCACGAGATGTGCCGCCGGACGAGAAGCCGGCCCCTAACCCGACCCCTGCGCCGGAACCCGCTAGCGCCCCGACGCCCGCCGCTGAAGCTTCAGCCAGCACTCAATCCACTCAGCCCCAGGCAGCGAGCACCGCGGCTAATGAACCGGCCGAACTTGACGAAGATGAGCTGCCGGATGCCGAAGACCCCGCAGGCTTCGCAAACTTCATTATGTCGATTGCTTCAAACGCGGCGTCTTCGCTGGGAATGATGGAGCATCCGGTAACGCACAAGCGCGAAGTTGACCTCGAGTTGGCCAAACACTGGATTGACATCCTTGGAATGCTGCAGAAAAAAACACAGGGAAATTTGGCGCCTCAGGAAGAAAAGATCCTTGAAAGCCTGCTTGCAGATTTGCGCATGCAGTATGTCTCGCTCACCAGCTCCGTGTCGCCAAAGGCCTCCCGGGCGTACACCGGGCGCGATATCATTGGCGGCTGACACCTAAGCGGAAATCGTGAATCGTAAATCGTGAATTAGTCAGTTCGGCTTTTTACCATTTACGATTCACGATTTACGATTTACCAGATGAAACTGACCTTCCTTGGCACCGGCACGTCCACGGGTGTTCCTTCGATTGGCTGCGATTGTGAGACCTGTGCCTCGGATGATCCGCGGGACAAAAGACTTCGCGTTTCAGTTCTGATAGAACACGGTGGCCAGACCGTACTGGTTGACACCTCGTCCGACTTTCGGCAGCAGGCCTTACGCCACAGGCTGAAACGACTCGACGCGGTCCTGGTAACCCATTGTCACGCTGATCACATTTTCGGACTTGACGACATTCGGCCCTTGAACTTCCGCTACGGCGCACTAGGCGTCTATGCCAACGAGCGGGCCTGGCCTGATATTCGGCGCATCTTCAAATACATCTTTGAACCTTCACACTTCGGCGGTGGGTTGCCGCAAATTATTCCACACACTGTCGTGGCTGGAGCGCCCTTTTGCCTCGGTGACGAGCTGGAGATAACTCCACTCGAGGTCATCCACGGCCGGCTTCCGGTAATGGGTTATCGTTTTAATGATTTTGCTTATGCAACAGACTTGAGCCTAATTCCGCAACATACGATAGACGAAATGTCGGACCTCGAGGTGCTGGTCCTTGATTGCTTGCGGTTTAAGGAACACCCGACTCATCTGTGGCTGGACAAGGCGCTTGAGTACGTTGAAAAAATAAAACCGCAACGTGCTTACTTTACCCACATCGCACATGATGTAAAACATGCGCGCGATTCCGCTCGCCTGCCGGAGAGAGTCGAGTGGGCGTATGACGGGCTAGTTGTTAGTGATGATGAGTGAGAGTTGTCGGGCAGGGTCAGTTCATTTTCCAGTTTCCATTGGCTTCTGATTATGGTTTGCTGATCACTCACTCCGTATGCGCCTCTTCCACGGCACCGACAACGCTGACATCCAACGCCCGACCGTACTGACCCTTGGTGTTTTTGATGGGCTGCACCTGGGCCATCAACTGATCATGCGCACGGTTGTAGAGAGATCTCGTGCCCTCGGCGCCGTCCCCA
>JACDCK010000256.1 GCA_013817595.1 Pyrinomonadaceae bacterium
ACACGGGCGTCGGCTGGCGGCAGATCATCGAGAACATGCACAAGACGGCAAACCTCGCCGAGTGGTATGAAGAGCATGGACGACACCCGGTCTACGCCGCCGGCCACGAGGTCCCTGGGATTTCCAGAAAGCATTCACTCAGTCTGCCGATTATCCAGGCAGTTCTCGGCGAGGACGCGGACCAGAAGCCTGTGGCTGTGACTCCGTATCTGGTAGAAGAGCACGAGGAAGAGGCAGTCCGAGTTTAAGACGTAGGGGTTTGGGCCACCTGTTTCGACTAATCGCTTCCTCATAGCTCGAAACCACTCTTATGGAGTGCGGTGGCAAGCGCAGCGCGACACCGCTTTGGATTCTTATGAGTCCAGAGTAGAGGTCCTTATGAGCGGAAGTTTCAGTTGAGTGCGATCCACAGCGCCGTCGCCGCTTCGCTCTACCGGCGCACTCCAAAGTACATTCCTGTGACACTGATCGAAGCGTCACAATCCCCATGGCCGTACAACCTCAACTATGATTTGATACCGCATTACAGGGTGGAGCCCGGCTGCCTGTCCTTTCGTATCGACTGGCACTGTGATTGCCAATTCCATCTTGCTATTCAACCTCCCATTTGGAGTTTCACCATCATGATGCGGCCAATCTCGTTGTTTTTAGCGGTTTTGCTACTGCTGCAGACTGCATTTGTAGTGGTTACGGGCCAGAGCATTGCAAGAAAAGACCTGCACCTGTCGGAAACCACGACCACTCCCCTCACCAACCAGGATGTTCTCATCCTCGCTAAACCGAAGCTTACTCCCGAAGTCATTATTGCCAAGATCAAGACTTCCCCTTGTGCCTTCGAGGTTTCGCCCGCCGAGTTGCAGGAGTTAAAAACCGGTGGCGTACCGGACGAGGTCATTACCGCGATGGTCGAAGCAGTAAGGCTGTCAAATGCTGGAGCGCCCGAATCTTCGGACCCTCAGCGGATTGAACCCCTGCAAATCCCAGACGGCACACTCGTAGAGATCGAGGCGCCGTACCGGGTCAACTCAAAGGAGTTCAAACCGAATGACGAGATCAGTTTCCGCGTGATAAATCCGATTAAAATCAATGGCGTCACGGTGATTGACCAAGGCGCAACCGCGACGGGGCGCATTGAGAAGGCCAAGCGAGGTGGGCACTTTGGCAAGGCAGGTCTGCTTGTTTGGACCATGCAAACCGTTACGGCTGTAGATGGCTCACAGGTTCCGCTGCGAACAGTTCAGGAACGTCTCAGAGGCGATAGCAAGGCTGCCAAAGTGGCCACGCAGATGGTCGTCACCGGCGCACTGCTGCTATTCATCGCGCCCGTGGCGCTGTTGCACGGTTTTAAGCGGGGCAAAGACGCATTCATCCCCGCCGGCAAACGCTACGAAGTCTTCGTGAACGGCCAGGCAGCCGTCAAGGTCAAATGAAGAAGTATTAACCCGCGCACGCAATTCCGCTTCACTCGTGCCATCCTGGCTAGTATGGGTAGGCCGTCGCTGCACTTGCCGCAACTGGGCCACGATATTTCCTCGTGCGGATAGCCAGATCTTCTATCGTCTGCGCGCGCTTCCGCGCCTTCTCGTTTAGATCTTCACGCAATAGCAGCTGAGATTATCCGAGTACTCCTGTCAGCGGGTTGTTGATTCGTGACGCACGCGGGCAACCAACTCCGCAATCTCCTCTAATCTTGCTTCGCAGTCAGCGACACGCGCACGTAGTTGATCTGTTTCAACTGCTGCAGTCTGCCACGTTCATTCATCGACATCCTCACGGTTGGTCTGTTTAGCTACGAACGTGGGAGGCTACAGTTTTCATGGTCGCTGCTGGGCGCAAGCGAGTGAGTGTGGGTATTGGGCGCCGTTCTGGCGGAATGGACAAGTGCTAAATAGCAAATAGTGAATCGTAACTGGTGAGTATCTGGTGAAAGGGCCATTCGTGTCTAAGGCTGGTAGCCACTTTATGTGAAAATAACAAGCTCATACTCAACAGTCAACCGTTTTGGCGATTTACGATTCACTATTTACGATTCACTATTTACGATTCACTATTTACGATTCACTATTTACTATTCACTATTCACGGATTTACTACATCCGGTTGACAAGAAAACGTTCTTGCACGTAAATTGATTTTCCTGTTGGGAGGTCGTCTAACGGTAGGACTGCGGACTCTGAATCCGCCTATCGGGGTTCGAATCCCTGCCTCCCAGCCAATTAGAATCAATGCGTTACGGGCAGTCTGTTAACTGCCCGTTTTTTGTTTTGTGTGGCTATAGTGTGCCAGCCTTGCTGAAAGCGTGTTTTCGAGCTTTTTCAGTCGCGGCTTGTTGCTTGGAGGGAAGGACATGGGAATAGGTGTCGAGTGTCAAATGGCCGCTGGCGGTCTCATCTACTGGGCAGACACCGTGGCCCAGTCAATCGGCGAGCGAATGAATAACCCTGCCCTACCCTCGCCCTGAACATCTTTCACTTCCTTCGAATTCCACTGCTTCGAGCTGGTTTGAGACTCGCCGCCCTTGGAGTTTCTAGTCGTCCGCCTTGTATCAACTGGTACGCCTTAGCGCCTAACTCGCTGAGTCGTGTTCAATTTGCAAAGCGTCTCCTGTACTCAATGGAGACGATGAAAGCCTTGACCATCTCCGCCTGCACGAAGTTGCCGTTGAAAGAGTTAAGTCTCCCCAACCAGAAGTTATAACCATCGAGGATATTGTCCGGCGGGTCGTCCGCGTTCCTCCGCAGGTATCCGATGTACTGCATGTAGACGAACGCGCGATTGAACTCGCGCGCTCGAAAGTCAGGGTCCTCGGCCACGGCGCGCACAACCTGCGCCCGCGTCTTCGCGCCCGAGACGAGGTCGACCACAAGCTGGTCGCGCTCAGACTGAGAAAGCGAGCCGCCCGTGCCAGGGTTCTGCGGGTCGAGCGTGTTAGCGTTCAGGGCATCCATAAACTGCGCCGCCGTCAAAGAGGCCGGATACTGCTCCACGAACTGCGGCCGCGCGGCGAACGCATTCGCGTAAGCCTGCTTGTTTGCTTCGAGCTGCTGCTCCCAGCCGGTCGCGCCGACCACGACGCCGCGCCCGATTTCCTGCGTGTCCGCGAGGAAATCCCTCATGCGCAGCAGTGGCCCGGTGCCGAAGGCCGTCTGGTGGAAGCGGTAAACGAGGTACTCCGTCTCCTGAAACTCAATCGAGAGGAAGAAGGCCGCCGAGACGTTAATGCGCTTGATCTCGATGCACTGCGCATCCGTGCCACACTGCGTGATCTGGTTCGTCCAGAAGGCCAGCCCCGCAGCGTCGGGCTGACGGTTGAGGAAGTCGTGGTAGTTCTGGCAGGCGAAGTTCTGTGCCTGGTCTATGGGATTGGTCGCCGGCTCTGAAGCGTCGTCCACAATCTCGAGGGTGGCCGTGCTGGGATTGCCCAGTATCGCGCCTGCGGGGTTGCTCAGCATGATGGTCGCCGTTTCTGTCCCCTCGACATAAGAATCTTCGTTGATGAGCAGATCAAACGTTTTCGAGGTCTCGCCGTCGGCGAAGCCTAGCGTGCCGAGGGCAGTGGTGTAGTCGGAGCGATCAGAGGCCGTCGCGTTTGCGGTCGAGTAGTCCACGGTCGCCGCGCCCGTAACGGGGCCGGAACGCGTAACAGTGACGGTGACGCTGGTGCAGTCCTCAACCACGCTGTGGCTCGCGGCGCTGAATTGCAGTGTAACGGGCGTCGGAGTTGGAGTTGGAGTCGGAGTTGGTGTCAGTGTAGGTGTCGGTGTAGGGGTTGGAGTCGGCGTCGGTGTCGGAG
>JACDCK010000060.1 GCA_013817595.1 Pyrinomonadaceae bacterium
ACATTAGACTACGCCTATGAGCGAGTCACTCGATCTATTGATCATCGGCGCGGGACCGGCGGGACTTTCTGCCGCGGATGCTGCGGCACGCGAAGGATTGAATTACCTGGTGATCGAGAAAGGAACCATTGCCGATACCATTCGTCACTACCCGGTTGGCCGACCGCTCTTCTCAACCGTTAATGAGCTTGAAATGCGCGAGGGGACTCTGAAGCCGGTGCGTGAGAAGCCCACTCGCGAAGAGCTTCTCTCTCACTACATCCATTTCGTGCTGGATCATAACATTCAAATTAACAACGATGAGGAAGTAACGGAGATCGATCGGCTCAAGGCGGAAGGTTTTCTCGTTCGCACCACCCAAGGCGAATACAAAACAGCTCGCGTATTGTTTGCGATTGGCGCGATGGCCCATCCCCGCCGGCTTAACATTCCCGGCGAAGACCTTCCCAAGGTCCATCACACTTTTGTTGAACCCTATCCTTATGTCCGCAAGGATGCTCTGGTTGTGGGTGGCGGCAATAGCGCCGCGGAGGCGGCCCTGTTTCTATCTGAGGAAGGAGCGCGGACTACTCTGGCAATCTGGCGCGAGGACTGGGAGAACCGCGATCCCAAAGCCGGAGCCATGAAACATTGGGTGCGCGGTCCCCTTGAACACGAAATCGCCGCCGGGCGGCTGCACGTTATTCTTTACAAACAGATCGTCGAAATCTCCGAGCCCGAAGTTACCTTGGTTACCGACAACGGTGAAACGCTGACGATTGCAAATGCCGTAGTCTTCGTTCTGATTGGCAGTGACGCCGACCTCAGTCTGCTGAAGAAGCTGGGAGTGAAGACTGAGCCCGGCAAGCTAACTGAAGTTCCCGTCTATGATCCCGAAACCTTTGAAACCAACATTCCGGGTCTTTACGTCGCCGGCCACTTCACGCACGCTCGGCATATCAAAGAAGCGATCGCAGTACCTCGCCGAGTGGTGCCGCTGATCGCCCTAAGTCTGCGTACGGCTGTCGAGCGCGTTCCGGGGACCCCGACCGACACCCTTCTGAGGCGCAGCTGATTCTTGATCGAGTTTGTGAACCGTGTGCTGTTGTTAATTGCACCGCAGTAAGCAACGGCATCACGCGAAGATCAGTGATCCCACGTTGCAAGAAACTGCGGGTGCTTCCAGTCCCATACCCGGTCTGGCTCCTGATCGACGTTGACAGGCCTGGAATTCCACAGCCAGGTAGCATGAGACGTCGCCCCGAGCGCGTTAATGGTGACACTCAGGATTAGCAGCAAAGCGCCAATGGACGCTTCCAGCTGGCGACGAAGAGATCGCCACCTGGATGTCTGCTCGTTGGCAGAACGCCGACGCGCTTGCAGACCCGAGACAGCGAGCAGATAAAACCAGGGTACAATACCGGTCGAATAACGTGGCCCGTAACAGTGGCCACCATACCAAGGCGAATGTGAAGACACAACAATCAGATGGATAGATACAATGACCAGTGAAAAAACCACGAGGCGCCGCAATGGCAAGGCCGCCCGATACCGAAGCAACAAGTAGCTGACAAAAAAGAGCACTGGCACGAACACCAGCAGACCGCGCGAGGGGCTGAGAAGATTGCCGAAAAGCGCTAGCCACACAGGCGTGGATCCGAAGTGTTGGTAAACAAAGTAATAGTTAGGAAGCACTTGACTGAAATGGTACCAGGAGTAGACGGCAAAGGCTGAGAACCAGGCAGCGCCAACCGTGGCGTACGGTATGAACAGACGACGGTGATACATCACGATATAAATCGTGATCGCCACTATGGGCAACGCGAAAGTTGGCCTAACAAAATAAGTCCACGCTAGCAGGGTCGCCAACAATGCCGGTCTGAGACGGTAGATTCCCAATTCCTGGGCAACAAGACTGAGAACAACGAAGCCGAGCAGAAAGATCCCCCACGTGTCAGACCACAAAGCTCTTGAGGCTGTGCTCCAAATTTGGGTTCCGAGTGCCGTGCCCAGAGAAAGAAGAAGGCTCCATCCCGGCGGGAGCAAGAGTCTGCTTGTGAAATAGAAAAGAGAGGCAAGCGCCGCCATTAATAGCGCCGCCAATCTGGCTTGGATAATCACCTCGCCGTCGGGATTGTAACTCCCGTCTGCGTTTGCCGCGGAAACACCGCTCGTGTTCATCAGAGCAACGAACGGCACAGAAAGGACGGAAGTACCGGGTGGCCAGAAATAGTAAATGTGATTGTCAACTAGCTCGAGCTGGTAAATGCTGCCGTTCGAAACGTGGAAAAGCTGCTGGGTTGGAAGCAGTCGGGGAATGTTATATCGGTCTAAGGTGAAGCTGCGATGGTGGATCAAACTCTGGCTTAGCAGCATCGAGTAGCTCGAATCTGCCAACTGATGCACGCGGGAAATAAGGAAGATGATGAGAACAAAAAGGAAGACACTGGCCCCGAGGGCGACATCGAGTCGCGAGCGTCTGAGCCCTCGCACCAACGCCTTGATGTCAGATTTCAAGTTCGATGCAACCTCGCTGGCCGCAGCAATCATAATGCCAGACCGATTCTGCTTCTTCGCACTACTTGCGCAGAGGCGGGAAACATTCCAATGCCTTGCTAATCTTATCCAAAATTTGTGGGTCTACTCCGTTCTTTTTGTTCAGATCAAGGGCGTGAACACCCAGGGCCCGGTAGACGTTGAGTGCTACTGATAAACCGTGTCTGCCAAATGCGGACAGGTGTCTCTGAACTGTCGCCAAATCTCCACGTGCAAAAGTGCCGGTCAAAGCAGTGGCTGGGTCCGACGTTAAGAGATTGTTTACCGTGCTTTCCAATAGCGGCCGCAACACGCGCCGGGCCTTGCCCGGATCCAGCCCACATTGCACCAGCATCTCGGTCGCCAGATCGAAGAGCGCAACCACGTGCCCGGAGGCCATTACTGCCGCCGCATGGTAAAGAGGCTTGTTGCTGGAATAGATGGAGAAACTTCGTCCCTTTAGATCACGGACGATTGCCCGGGCCACACGCGTTGCGGCGGCGTCGCCTTCAATGCAATAGAATGCGCCCTGCAAGTTCGTGGGTCCGGTCCGGGGATCACTCACGGAGACCAGGGGATGTAACGACCCGACCTGAAACCCAATCGCAGATAAGGGCTCAAGTACGTCGGAAGAGAGCGCACCACTTGTATGGAGGACAATGCTCCCTTTAAGCGAAATCCGCTGGGAGTCAGCGAGCCTTTGTGCGGTATTGGCAATTTCGTCATCTGGTGTGGTTAGAAAAACAATCCTTGACGCCGGCAGGAGGTCCAACTCACTTGCTTTTAGTGCCAGCGTGTGTCGACTAACCAGGGCGGCGGCTTTCCTTGCAATCGTCCGGCGTCGCGCCACTACAGCCTGTATCGGATAGCCCGAAGAAGACAACGCAATCGCCAGTGCGGTTCCCAGGCGGCCGGACCCAATTACCGAGACGGAGGGCTTTGATTTCTTTGGGCGGGCTGCCTTTGGCATTCGACTGGGCTTATTCTTACAACATACAAGAGGGCGGAAAGGCGAGTCTGCTCAAGGCCGAACAAGTCGATTTCTTAGGTTTTTTAACGACGCTGGACTATAATGTCTGCGACAGCACGAACGGCCCCCGGGAAACTATCTCGCTAGAAGTTTGCAGAATAGGTAAGCAATATTGAACGCGCAACCTTGCTGCTGGCCTCTGGCATCATAGACTGCGCGTCCAAAAATAGCGAAAACAGCTTCCAACAGTTCTTTGTTGAGCTTCCTTGAATTAGAGTTTCGCCGCACTGAGATAACAATCCGCGGCCTTTGAATGATAGTCCCGACGGACTTCTCTCTTTTGGGCCGGTTTCGAAGTATCTGGAGGTTTTCCGAAATGAACAATTTCTCCCGCGTCGCAACCGCCCTGTTGCTGGCCTCGTCGCTGTTCGCGAGTGCGGTCCGGGTTATAGCCCAGTCGACCCAGTCGCAAGAACCAGCCAAGAGTCAGGCCACTTCCAAAGAAGACAAGAAGCAGGCCCAGGAGAAAGCGACTTCCACCTCCACTAGTCCGGGCAGGCCCCTGTCCACGAACGAAAACCCGAATATGATCGGGAAACGGAATATCAACAAGGGTATCATCGCCGGGATGAGTGGCTCCACTGAAAAAGAGGTCCGTCTGGGTCGCGAGCTGGCTGCCGAAGTTGATCGGCAGGCAAAGTTTGTCGACGACCCAGTGATAACGGAATATGTTAATCGGGTGGCACAGAACATCGTCCTTCACTCTGACGCAAAGGTGCCATTTACGATTAAGGTCATCGACTCAGATGAGGTAAACGCCTTCGCTTTGCCGGGTGGCTTCTTCTATGTAAACAAGGGTCTGGTGCTGGCGGCGGACAGCGAAGCGGAGCTCGCTGGTGTAATGGCCCATGAAATTGCGCATGTGGCTGCCCGTCACGCCGTCGAGAACCAGAGAAAGGCCGAACTTACTCAGTATGCAATTCTGATCCCGGCAATAATTTTTGGTGGCGGCCTTGGTCAACTAATTTATCAGGGGGGCGGCTTTGCAGCCCTCCTCGGCTTCATGAGGTTTAGTCGTGGCGCGGAGGAAGAGGCTGACAAGCTGGGCGTGCAGTACATGTACGCCGCCGGTTACGACCCCATCGCAATGGCCACGATGTTTGAAAAACTGGAGTCTAAAAACAAGAAGAAGCCCGGTTTTATATCTAAGCTTTTCGCCACGCACCCGGCGCCTCCGGAACGTCGAGCAGTGTCTCTGGCGCTTGCGGCACGATTCCCCGAGCGGGAAGAGTATGTAATCAGCAGCTCGGAGTTTCAGAGGGTTAGGGGTCGGCTGTTAAGACTTTCCAACGCGCGCGCGTCCACCGCCGGCGCACTTTCGAGCGCCGAAGAAGGGGCTCCGGGACGACCCACGCTGAAACGCCGTCAGCCCACGCCGGATGAGCCCACCGCTACTCCGGATGCTGAGCAGAAGCCCGCCGAGAAGCAGGAGCCTCCGAAGCTAAAGCGGAATGACGGCACCAAGCCTACACAGCCTTAACCGAAACGAAATCGGTTCAATGAGAGGCTCTCCGGTAACAGGCCGGGGAGCCTTTCCTGTCTCAGATTGGTTCATCGCAAACCGGTCCAGATTGAATAGCCTCGAAGTCTATCGGACTGAGGTGTTGGTCAAAATCGTGTCCGCGATAAGATACAGATAAGATAAAGATAATGGTCGCCTTGACAATATTCTCAAGCCTTTTGTATTCTAGCCGTTCGCGTTTTAATGGCTTAAAACAGAGATAGTTAACTATGTCGACATACTTCCCTAGCGGTAAAGATCTTGCGCGCAAACGAAAATGGCTCGTGGTGGATGCAGCCGGCCAAACGGTCGGTCATCTGGCGTCAGAGATCGCGTCAATATTATCAGGCAAACGAAATCCCCGGTGGACCCCTTTCATGGATATGGGCGATAGCGTAATCGTGATTAACGCCCGGCTGGCAGTGCTGAAGGGTGCAAAAATTGACCAAAAGATGTACCGGCATCACACTCTTTATCCGGGTGGCCTGCGCGAGGTTTCGGCGAGGAATATGTTCGCCAAGCGTCCAGAGCGAGTGCTGGAACTGGCGATTAAGGGTATGTTGCCAAAGAATAAGCTTGGCAAAGCCATGGGGAAGAAATTAAAGATTTACCCCGATGCCGACCACCCACACAGGGCCCAACGGCCACAACTCCACGAATTCACTTCCCGTTCAAATCAACAGTAACAAAACAGGGTAGATAAGGGGACGATATAACTGTGGCTGAAATTCAATACTACGGAACAGGACGACGAAAAACCTCGACGGCGCGAGTCTATCTGCGCCCGGGCGCCGGTGAGGTTCAGGTCAATCGCAAGCCTTTCGATAAGTACTTCCCCAACGAAACATTGCGCATGATCATCCGTCAGCCGCTGCAGTTGACTGAAACGACGACCAAGTTTGACTTGTTGATTAATGTTAGCGGCGGCGGCCCGTCGGGCCAGGCGGGCGCGATTCGCCATGGAATTACCCGCGCGCTGATTGAATTCAATGCCGACCTTCGTCCCACGTTGAAGCAGGCAGGTCTGGTCACGCGCGATCCGCGCATCAAAGAGCGCAAGAAGTATGGCCAGAAGGGCGCGCGCAAGCGCTTCCAATTCTCGAAACGATAGCACAAGAATTTCGGATGTCGAATTGCGGATTGCGGATTTCAAATCCGAATTCCGAAATCCGAATTTCGAAATTCTTAAAACCATTGTCGTGGCTCGGATTGGTTGCTCTCCCGCGAGAGGGCGGAGAGTCGCGGCGAGTACATTAAACCAGTTCACAAAGGAGAATAAGTTTGGTTTCGGTTACAATGAAAGAACTTCTGGAGGCTGGCGTACACTTCGGCCACCAGGTACGGCGTTGGAACCCGAAGATGAAGGAATATATCTTCGGTGAGCGCAATGGCATTTACATTATTGACCTGCAAAAGACCCAGCGCATGTTTCGGGACGCGATCACGTTCGTCACCAACCTGATCGCTGAAGATCGTGGCAAGACAGTTCTCTTCGTAGGCACTAAGCGTCAGGCTCAAGACGCTATCCGAGAAGAGTCGGAACGCTGTGGCCAGTATTACGTCAATCAGCGCTGGCTGGGCGGTCTCCTGACCAATTTTCAGACGGTCCAAAAGTCGATTAAGCGCCTCCGGGATCTGGAAGCGATGCAAACTGATGGTCGCTACGAAAAGCTGACCAAGAAGGAGCGCATCAAACTCGACCGCGAACGGGAAAGCTTGAACAAGAATCTTTCCGGTATCAAGACGATGGGCCGGCTGCCGGATGCGATTTTTATCATCGACGTCCGCAAGGAAGAGATCGCAGTCGCCGAGGCAAACCGGCTGGGGATCCCAATTGTGGCCGTCGTGGACACGAATTGCTCTCCTGAAGGAATTGACTATGTAATTCCCGGGAACGACGACGCTTTGCGCGCGGTGCGACTTTTTGCTTCTCGCATTGCTGACTCGATCCTCGAGGGTCAGCAAATAGCGACAGAAGGTGGAGTGGCGATTAGCGCGGAAACGGACGAGGCTGGTGAAACGCCCGAAGGCAGTGAGGCAACGGAAGAAGCGCCCGCGGCGGCGACTACAGAATCGAATAATGGCAACCAGGCTGATCAGCCACCCGTTGCCGAAACCGGGGAACCTGGCGAGGCGGGCGCTGCGCCTGATGAAAGCGCCGAGTCTGTTGTCGCGACGAGCTAGCAGATAATTCAGATTTCTTATTCATCGGCGAGCGCAGCCTTTAAGCGGGAGTTCCGCCGGGCTGCGCTTTTCGTTAACAGCTGGCACAGACTTGAGTCAGTGCTGCGCATTAATAGATTCACAGGCTAAAGTCTGTGCACAAGTTATGGAGACGTTGGTCATCATGGCAGAAATAACAGCAGCAGCGGTCAAGCAACTTCGCGAGAAGACTGGTGCCGGGATGATGGAGTGCAAGAATGCACTGGTTGAAGCCGAGGGAAATGAAGAGCGGGCCATCGATATCTTACGGAAGCGTGGATTGGCTTCCGCAAGAAAGCGCGAGGGCCGCATCGCTGCCGAAGGAATTGTCGGTTCTTACATTCACATGGGCGGCAAGGTGGGCGTGCTGGTTGAAATGAATTGCGAGACGGACTTTGTGGCGCGTGGTGAGGAGTTTCAACAACTCGTCAAAGACGTCGCCATGCATGTCGCCGCTGCTGAGCCACGCTACGTTTCGCAGCAAGACGTTCCCAGTGATGCTCTGGAAAAAGAACGGGAGATCGCCCGGGCGCAGGCCAAGAACGATCCGAAGAACGCCAACAAGCCGGATCAGGTCATCGACAAGATCGTCGAGGGCCGGCTGCATAAGTTTTACGAAGAGAATGTACTAATGGATCAGCCGTTCGTTAAAGATCCGGCCAAGACGGTTAGCGAACTGGTTACCGAAAAGATAGCAAAAACGGGCGAGAAGATTACCATCCGCCGGTTCACACGGTACAAGATGGGCGAAGGGCTCAAACGGCGCGACGAAGATTTCGGTGGTGAGGTGGCATCACTCGTCAGCTAAATTCGTGCGCAGTCTATAAGTTGGCTTGCCTCTCGCCGTCTGCGAAGAAACCAATGATCGCCGAAAAACCTAAAATTAATATCGCCGGGCTAGTATATCGACGGGTCCTGTTGAAGATTTCCGGGGAAGCCCTGATGGGCGAGCAGAACTACGGTATCGACGTCGATGTCGCCCGCACCGTGGCTGAAGAATTAAAGGCAGTGCACGCTTTGGGCGTGGCGGTCGCGGTAGTTGTCGGGGGTGGCAATATTTTTCGGGGCGTCTCGAAGAGCGCAGGCAACATGGACCGTTCTTCGGCCGACTACATCGGCATGCTGGCCACGGTAATGAACGCCGTAGTGCTGCAGGACGCGCTGGAAAAGCTGGATGTGCAAACACGCGTCATGTCTGCCATGGACATCCCGCAGCTCGCCGAGCCCTTTATTCGACGACGTGCGGTACGACACCTCGAGAAAGACCGAGTCGTGATCTTTGCCGCGGGAACCGGCAACCCTTACTTCACAACCGATTCGGCCGCCGCCCTGCGCGCCCTCGAAATCAAGGCGGACATTATTCTCAAGGCTACCAAAGTTGATGGTGTCTATTCGGCCGATCCCATGCACGATTCCGCGGCGACTCGTTTCGACTGCATCACCTACCAGGAGGTCCTGGAGCGACAACTGAAAGTGATGGACGCATCGGCAATCTCGCTGTGCATGGACAACAACCTTCCTATCATCGTCTTCAATATGCGTCGGCCAGGAAACATCCGGCGGGTGGTGGCGGGCGAGGAAGTCGGCACAAAGGTTTGCCTGGAAAAGTAGTTTCGAGTGCGAGTTTCTAGTTTCGAGTTTTGCACATTACTGAAACGGCAACTCTCGAAGCTATTTAGTAGTAATCTGGGTCTAACTCGAAACCCGGAACTCGAAACTCGAAACCATTTCGGAGTAGACAGATGAGTGAGAAGGACGTAATCAAAGATACAAAGCCTCGGATGGAAACTGTCATTGAGGATTTCCGTCGGAAGCTAGCCACTGTGCGCACCGGACGTGCTGCCGTCAGCTTGCTCGACAATGTAATGGTCGACTACTACGGGACCATGACGCCGCTCAACCAAATGGCTTCAGTGCACTCCCCCGAACCGCAGATGCTGACTGTGCAGCCGTGGGACCAGACTCAACTGGTTCCTGTAGAGAAAGCTATCCGGGGTTCGGATCTTGGGTTGAACCCATCAAACGACGGGAAACTGGTGCGCATTCCCATTCCCCCGTTGACCGAAGAACGCCGCAAGCAATTAGCGAAGCAGGTCCACGAGATCGCCGAGGATCACCGCACGGCGACTCGTAACATTCGACGCGACGCCAACGAGCGCCTCAAAAAGATGCTTAAGCATAAACAGATTTCCGAAGACAACGAACGCGATGGCTTGGAGGAAGTCCAGAAACTTACCAATAACTACATCTCCCGGATCGACGAACTGACAAAATCAAAAGAGCACGAGATTACGAGCGTGTAGACACTCTTTCCCATTCCCGTTTCGCAGCCCACTCAACCTTTAATTGTCAATTCTAGCTCAGCAGATTTGCAGGTTGGGAAGGGGGCAAAGCGCAGCGCGCCCCCGCTCAAGATTCGCAGCTACTCAAACCTGAACAGACTAATCAACCTCACCACATTCGCAGCTTGAGTGGCTACTTAATGATGATAGAACACCACTGTGGTAACTCAAGTCTCTCCCTTTCTCTTCAAATAGAAGTACCAACCCAACTCCTTCATTGCTTTCGACAACTTCTCTGAATCATCTGACCACCACCAATCATGATCCACAGCCAGCGTCTCATCCCCTTGCGAATAAAACGAGCCGAAGCTCGACCAGTAATAGTCTTTCGCAGATCTCACTAGTCCAGCCTTAACCGGATTTGCGTGGATGTAGTTAATCTTCTGCCAGATCATCCAACCACTCCATAACGCAACTCCTTTGAAACTTTCCTGCCAGACCTGATGACTTTCGTCTGTTTCAGGAAAACTAAAGCCACTGGTTGCTTGCACAATGGCCTTGGCCGCTCGACTCTTGAGATCGCGAGCAAACTCTCTTATGCGGCCGTCGCGCGGGTTGGAGATCAGGTGGAAGTGATCTGGCATCAACACATAGGCAATCAACTTGCTGGGCCAGTCTTGATTGAGTGTCTTGAGCTCGGCGAGAAAAGCTATGCAGCATCCAGGCTCGGTAAAGACTGGCAGCCTGTTGATGCAGTTGCCGGTGACATAGTGGAGTGCGCCTGGCAGGTTGAGGTTAGACCATTTGCGGGCCATGTGAAGATGTTTCTGGAATTGTTCGGCGGTATAGAGGCCGCCGTCAGGCAGTCCAGCACCAGCATTCTGATATTAATGATGGAGCGGACCCTGGGCTTTAGTGTTTTGCCTACGGCGTTCAGTAGGTTTGAAAGAGCCGGATAATACGAGGTCTCTTTTACAGCTCCGCTGGAGCTATTAATCTCGCTAAGCTCGGTTAGATAGTTTTCCAGGGGGATTCGTCAACGAGGTTGACTCCCGGGTGTGTCTGAGGTTCGGATCAAAAGGCGCACGCCATATAGCTCAGAATTGGTTTTCTACGAAATCGACGAACGTAAAAGATGCGCAGCTGCCCAGAGCCGCTCAGCCCAAACGAAAGGGCCGCCCTTTGGTAAGGCGGCCTCATCGTCTCGTCTGGAATTGCGTCTTTCTTATGGAATCGCAAACACATCGTCGCCGATGGGTTGATTGATCTTCACGTCCTTGACGTTGTAGTCAGCGAAGAACGCCCCTTGGGGCATCTCCAACCGTTGGGTAAAGCTTGTTGCGACGAGGACACCGTCGATCTCTTTCATTTTCTTGTTTTCCGTGCCAAATGTATAACCGCCATAAGGAATGAGGAAACTCATGACTCGTCCCGTGGCGACATCGACGTAAAAATCAGTAGTGTTGCCGTCGGGATCCGATACCCGAAAGGCGCGTTGTTTTTTCTTATCGGGAAGCGTGCTCACCACGTAGCCAGGCTGATCAAACTTTACGAGCAAACCCATGCCGAACCGGGTCATCGGTGGCATATCGACGTTTGGCAACGAACTGTACGACCGCTGGCCATCGTAAATCATCTTGAAGCTGACGGCCGGCCGCGCATCAACTTCCATGCGGGCCTTGTCCCCGGCAATCACGATCACAAAACCTCCGGGAATAGACTGCGTAGAGTTTGGCGCGTACAGATCCACGGAACCTTTTAGTATCACACTCTTCAGGTTCTTAAACTTCTCCCCACCCTGGGCTGCGATTGCCGCACGTGCCATCTCCACGGGCGAAGTGGTTGCAGTGATTGCCGGGCCCGCAGCGGCTCCGTTTCCGCCTGGAGCAGGTTTGCTAGTTTCACCCTGCGCGCTTGCGTTCACGCCGGCGCAAAAAACGATCGCCCCCAATATGAGTGAGCTGAATAATTTGTTCATAACACAATCCTTTCTAGTGTGTTAACCACTCTTATTCGCAAGACATGAAATTAAACACTTAGAAGTTGAAACGTAACTGCGCAGTGACTCGGCGGTTGCCGGCGCCGCTGCCACCTGCCCCTCCACCGCCACCGCCACCGCCACCGGGACCAAAGCCTCCGAACCCGCCGGCCAATCCCAGACTCTCGCCAAAGAAAGGAGATGAGAGATTGCCGACTGGAGTTGAAAGGTTCACTTTGTTGAAGAGGTTCTGGAAGTTCAGCGAAAACTGAATGCTATAGCGCTTCGTTTCCCCACCTCCGCCGCCTGGTCCGCCGATGCCGGGAATACCCCCGCCACCTCCGCGTCCGCCACCTCCATCTGGGCCACCCCCTCCAGGTCCGCGTCCACCGCCACCGCCGCCAATTTGAGGAATACCTCTCGTGCCGCCACCGACCGTGGCTGCCGTAGGTTGACCCTGGCCGCTCTGAGCCGCTGCTCTGGACGAAGGCAAACTGCCAAAGCTCCACGTCTTACTAATGCGCATGTTTACCGAAAAGAAGCCCGGGCCTTCTCCAAAATTGCGCGGGATCAATGGGTCTCCCGAAATGGGCCGGAGATTGAAGTTGCCAAACTCAGTGCAGACGATGTTTGGCGCAGGGTTATTACAGTCGCCTGCGGGCGCGAAAGAGGGACGCTCGGTGAACAGCCTGTCGCCGTTC
>JACDCK010000257.1 GCA_013817595.1 Pyrinomonadaceae bacterium
GCTGTGGCAGGCGCTGGGTGAGGGAACGATAGACATGGTCGTTTCCGATCATTCCCCGTGTCCTCCAGATATGAAACTGCGGGAGAGCGGAGATTTTCTTCAGGCTTGGGGCGGCATCTCTTCCTTGCAGCTTCGCCTGCCGGCAACCTGGACCGATGCGCAACGGCGGGGGCACTCAATCGAAGATCTGGCCCGTTGGCTATGCCAGGCGCCGGCGTCGTTAGTCGGTCTGGCGGGACGCAAAGGCGCCATCAGTGTCGGCGGGGACGCAGATATCGTGATATGGAATCCCGAAAAAGAGTTCCTCGTGGAGCCGGACATGCTCCATCATCGCCACAAACTAACTCCCTACGCGGGGCGAACGCTGGCGGGCGTAGTCGAAAAGACTTTTCTCCGCGGTGAGAAGATATATGATGCTGGCGAGTTCGCGACGGAGCCCACAGGGTTGCTACTGCAAGTGTGAGAAGCAGAATTGGCTATTTCGGATTTTAGCCGCGAATTTACGCGGATGAACGCAGATCAGAAAAAGGCCTTACTCCGATCGCTTGTTTGTGTCTGTTCATGTCCGCGTTATCCGCGTGTATCCGCGGCGGCTAAGTCCGGGCGGCTTCCTTACCTGCAAGTTAGCGGGGCTTGAGCCGTCCTTTCGGGAACAGCTCTCTGATTCTGCACCGGCTGCAACTCTTTGTGTTTTATCCCGAGGAATGAAAAAAGGAAATGGACTTTACTGAACTAATAGATCTGGCAACAGAGAGACTGGGTGGTGCGGTGCTCCTCGCCAATGACGAGTTTTTTGCGCCCAAAGAGAATCTGCTCAAGCCCGGTGCGCCAATATTTATCGAGGGCAAATACACCGATCTCGGCAAATGGATGGACGGATGGGAAACCCGCCGCCGTCGCACTCCGGGTTATGATTGGTGCATCATTCGGCTGGGATTGCCGGGAATCATCCGTGGAGTCATCGTCGACACGGCTCACTTCCGTGGGAATTATCCTGAGCAATGTTCGCTCGAGGGATGCACGATTGATGGTCAACCAACCGCAGAGCAACTTATTAGCGAAGAAACCGAATGGACTGGGATTCTGCCGCGGTCCGAACTCGTAGGCAATTCACCAAATCTCTTTGAGATTGAGACTGACAGCAGGTTCACGCATCTGCGTTTGAAGATCTATCCGGACGGCGGGGTCGCGAGACTAAGAGTCTATGGCGAGGTTGTGCCCGATTGGACCAGACTCAAACGCAGTGGCGGCGAGATCGATCTGGCGGCAGTCGAGAACGGCGGCCTGGTGCTCTCCTGCAGCGACATGTTTTTTGGCCACAAACACAATTTGATTATGCCGGGATGCGCCGTGAACATGAGCGATGGCTGGGAGACGAAGCGACGCCGGGGTCCCGGACACGACTGGGTAACAATCAAGCTCGGCAAGCCGGGAAGGATTCGTTGCGTCGAGGTTGACACGTCCTACTTCAAAGGCAACTTTCCCGATGACTGCTCGCTGGAAGCGTGCAAGACGAGCGGGAATATACTGCCCGACCACCTCGACTGGAAGCCCATTCTGCCGCGAACGAAACTACAGGCGCACACGCGTCATTTTTTTGAAAATGAAATCCTGGATGCGGGAACCGTCTCCCACGTGAGATTCAATATCTTTCCGGATGGCGGTGTCAGCCGGCTCCGGCTGTTTGGAAGAACCGAAGAAGCTTAGTTCGGAGAATCGAATTGGAGCCTGGCCTGGATCGCCTGAATTCGTTGGCGGCAAACGAAGCAGAGGCGGAGTTTGGCAAATGCTGCGGCTCAACCAATTGGGCCCGACGCATGGCTGCCGAGCGCCCCTTCGCGAATTCGAACCAGCTGGTCACCATCGCGGATCGCATCTGGTGGTCTCTTGAACCGGACGACTGGTTGGAGGCGTTTGCCAGTCACCCCAAAATCGGGGAAAACAAGGCGGCCCGTGCGACCGCGGCTGAAGTTCAAAATTGGGCCGCGCAGGAACAGTCTGGCGCGCAGAAGGCCGCGGAGGAAACAGTGCGCTCGCTGGCTAAGCTCAACCGCGAGTATGAAGAGAAGTTTGGCTACATCTATATTGTTTGCGCGACCGGAAAGAGTTCCAAAGAGATGCTCGCAATCCTTCGGGAGCGGCTACCGAACGATGCGGAAACGGAATTACGTATTGCCGCCCGCGAGCAGTCTCGCATTACTAAACTACGACTCGGAAAACTATTAGACCAATGAGTACCATATCGACACACATTCTGGACACGGCCCACGGCATGCCTGCGAATGGAGTAGCTGTCTATCTTGAGAGTCAGGACAATGATGAGAGTTGGGAACAACTCGCCCACGCCTGGACGGACGAAGAAGGGCGAGTGAAGCCTTTTTTCCTGCTGGAAGAACCATTGCCGGCAGGGACCTACAGGCTGGTCTTCGATACGGAGGCGTATTTCTCGGCGCTGAAGATTAATTGCTTTTATCCGCACGTCTGCGTGGTGTTCACAATCGGGGAAGAACCTCAGCACTATCACATTCCACTTTTGATTAGTCCGTTTGGGTATTCGACGTATCGCGGAACCTGAGTAGCATTAAGAGCCCGCGAAGCGCGGCGAAAGCATAAAGCCTGGGGCGTGAGCCCCAGGGACAATCGCATTTGAGTATCTAAGCCCGCGAGCGGGCGGCAGCCGCAAAACGAAAGAGACGTCCTTGAAGAATATTAACGCACGAACAAGATCCTTGACGTGCTTTCGCCTGCGCAGGCTGGTTGAATTTTATTTGTTAGTCGACCTGGGGTTCCGCTGCGCTCCACCCCAGGCTTTACGCTGTCGCCCGCTATCGCCGGCTGGTTGAGCGGTTCAGTCAGACCTCCGCCTGTGCCACCAAATGAACATTGATCCAACTCTAAATGAATGGCTCAACCTGGTTCTACGTTGGGTGCACGTCTTTGCCGGCATCATGTGGGTCGGTACCACCTACTACTTCACTTGGCTGGATGCGCGCCTCAGCGAAGAGGAAAAGGCAGTGGCCAACACGGGAACTCCGGCCCAAATCTGGATGGTCCACAGCGGCGGCTTTTACGTGGTCGAGAAGCGCAAAGTTCCCGATCTTATTTCGCGTCACCTGCACTGGTTTCGCTGGGAAGCGGGTACGACCTGGCTGAGCGGCATGGCGCTCTTAGTTCTGCTTTACTACCTTGGCGGCGGCGCACTCGTGGATCCGGATGTGAGCGAGATTAGTGTGAAAGCGGCGGTTGGTTTGGGAGTCGGGCTGCTAATCGGAGGAGGGATCGTCTACGACCTGATGGTGGTCTCACCACTGGGACGGAATGAAAGGGCGTTCGCGATTATCGCCTATCTCATGGTTGTTGGGATTAGCTACGGACTTTCACGCGTTTTCAGCGGCCGCGCCGCATACATCCACGTCGGCGCAATGTTTGGCACCATCATGGCCGCCAACGTCTGGATGTATATCCTGCCAGCTCAAAAGAAAATGATCGCAGCCATCAAAGAAGGACGAAAGCCTGACGATGCCCTCTCTGCACAGGCCAAGTTGCGCTCAAAGCAAAACACTTTCATGGCCGTGCCCGTTGTCTTCCTCATGATCAGCAACCACTTTCCCGGGGTTTCCTATGGCGACCGATACAACTGGGCGATTCTTTCGATTCTCGTGCTCGTTGGCTGGATAGCCGCGAAGTTTATTCGCAGGGCGTGAGTGACCGGGACGCCTACGGTAATTCGAAGATCAGGAAGGGGGTAAAGCGAAGCGCGCC
>JACDCK010000258.1 GCA_013817595.1 Pyrinomonadaceae bacterium
CGAGCGAAACGCCTGCCAGGATAGAGCCTACGAATGACGGCTTCGACTACATCAGACGCAGCGTGATGATTCCGATGCGCGACGGAGTGAAACTTCATACCGTCATCCTGGTGCCAAAGAACGCGGCCAAAGTGGCTGGCCGGGCCGGGGGAGCCCCGATCCTGCTAACGCGCACGCCATACAATGCCAACGGGCTCACCAGCCACGCCCAGAGCTCGCACCTCGGTTCAATCCTGAGCGGCTACGACAACGCTACCGATGTGATCGTCGAAGGCGGCTACATCCGCGTGGTCCAGGACGTCCGCGGCAAGTATGGCTCGGAGGGTGATTACGTGATGAATCGTCCATTGCGCGGGCCGCAAAATCCGACGCCGGTCGATCACGCCACTGACACCTATGACACGATCGATTGGCTTGTAAAAAACGTCCCGGAAAGCAATAGCAAGGTCGGTATTCTCGGAATTTCCTACGACGGCTTTTTGCCTTTGATGGCGCTTGTTAGTCCCCACCCGGCTCTCAAAGTGTCGGTGCCGATGAACCCGATGGTTGACGGATGGATTGGCGACGACTGGTTCCACAATGGCGCATTTCGTCAGCAGGGAATGAGTTACATCTACGACCAGGAGGCGACCCGCACGAATGAGGTCAAGTGGTGGACGAGCCACTTTGATGATTACGACATGTTCATGCAGGCGGGATCGGCCGGCGAGCTTCGGCCGTCGCCGTGGGCTCGAACAGTTGGGGTTCTGGCGGAAGCTCCTTGAGCATCCGAGCTACGACACATTCTGGCGTGACCAGGCTGTGGACAAGATCCTGGCGGCGCAACCGCTGAAGGTGCCTGTTATGTTGGTGCACAGCCTCTGGGATCAAGAGGACATCTACGGCTAGCGAAATCTGTAGAACCTGGTTTCGAGGAATACCTCTCCGACCCCGCCAAGCCCGTGCCCTACCGCGCACGCCCGATCGACGGCGGAAGCTGGTCCCGGTGGCTGGTTGACGATCAGCGCGAGGCGTCAGGCCGCCCGGATGTCGTGGCCTTCGTCTCCGACGTCCTGACCGCTCCGGTGAAGATCAGCGGCGAGCCGATCACCAACCTCATCGCCTCCACGAGCGGGACTGATTCTGATTGGGTGGTCAAGCTGATCGACGTTTATCCAGACCAAGTCGCAGGGCAACCCGGCATGGGTGGTTACCAACTGATGGTCTCAGCTGACATATTCCGTGGCCGCTATCGCGAAAGCTTGGAGACGCCCAAACCCCTCACTGCCGGCAAGCCGCTCCTCTATCGCTACGCTCTTCCGACGGCGAACCACGTCTTCCTGCCGGGCCACCGGCTCATGGTGCAGATCCAGTCGAGCTGGTTCCCGCTATACGACCGTAATCCGCAGACCTTCGTCCCCAACATCTTCTGGGCCAAGCCAGGGGATTATCGCAAGGCCACACAGCGGATCTATCACGCGTCGGGCGATGATCTCAAACTCGCGAGCTTCATTGAACTCCCGCTAGTCACGACGCCTTAAGAGCCACCGGCGCGAAAGCATCAAGGTCCAACATAATGCAACTGCTATTTCTTCTCCTATTGCTCGTGGTCCCGTTCCTGGTGCTCACTTTGGTGAATCGGTCTACTCGTTTCCGAATTTCTTCGAGCACACGAGCAAGAGTTGGCCTCTCACTTTTCTTCCTTTTTACATCGGTGGGGCATTTCATCAGGACCGAAGATATGGCCGCAATGTTGCCGCCCGCTATCCCGTCTTGCGTCGAGCTTATCTACCTGACTGGAGCACTAGAATTACTGGGAGCTCTGGGTGTGTGGATTCCAGGCCTGATGAGACTAACTGGAGTCTGCTTGATCTTGATGCTTGTGGGAATCCTCCCGGCTAACATCTTTTCGGCTATTAATCATGTGGAGTTCGGAGGCCATGCAGCCGGCCCGGTGTATTTATTAATCAGAGTACCGTTCCAACTCTTTCTGATCTGCTGGACTTATTTCGCGACGGAACAGCATTGGTTTTAGAAGCAACAGCAGGAAGACTGGGACTCGGGTTCGACGCGGTAGTTATTCGGATGCAGACGCGCGCTGCTACCAGAGCGCGTCGTGGCGCTCGCGGACGCCGAAGGCTTCACGCAATTCGATGCCCCCGGGCAGTGTGCCCGTGCAGGTATCGAACCAGTGGAAGCGAAGCCGGGCGCTGAGGAGGTGAAGTTCATTCGTGGGGGAAGAGCTGAAGTACAAATCTGGCTCACTGACAAATCATCAGACGCACTGGCAAAACTTAAGGAGCTTGGCTTCGAAGTTGTCCTTGATTCCAAGACCGTCAAGTTAGTCATTGGCCGATTGCCAATTGAAAACCTGCAGAAACTTGCGGAGCTGAAATACGTCCGCTCACGTTACGTGAAGGGCTACGAGACGGCTATTTTGGTTGCAACAGCACGGTTCGCGTGGTTGCCTTTTCAACTGCCGCATCGGTAAATGGAAATGCGCGTGGCGTGACCGCACGCCAATCAGCAAGCTGATCAGTCCAGTGTGGACTGGTGGGGATCCCTGATTGACCAAGCGAGATGCCGTGTTGGCTCATGTCCCAGTTGCTCGGGTCGGCAATCAAGCGCATCGAAACTGTCGCGCCGACGTTGACGGTGGCCCCGGCCAATCCTCCTGTTCCATTCTGAGGAACCGGCGGAACGGTGAATTGGAGCCCCACCAGCGGCGCCACGGCCAGCGGGTGAGAGAAGCGCGCCTTTACCATCTCGCCCCAGACCCATTTGGTTTCATCGGCTCCCAGGCTCTTCGTGAGCGTCTGTCGCCCCTCCTCGTAACAGGCAAGATAGAGGTCCGCGTAAGTTTTGAAACCTGATGGCAACCAATCGCTCGGTTGGGTGGTGATTATTCGATCCAGGGTAGTGTCGAAGTTTGACCAGGCGAACAGACGCGCGCGCTCCGGACCCAGTGCTTCACTGATGATTCTTGAACGGAACGCCAGGCGCATCTGAGCCACGAGGGGCGCCACGCGCGCTTCCGCATTCAGATGCCCGTCCCACTCTTCAAAGGCAGCGATAGTCTCGCGCAGTTTTTCATTGCTCCGTGAGGTAGCGTGTCCTTTTAGACTTTTGGCAGCTTCCCGCGCGAAAGTTGCCGCAGCAATTGAATATGTATCTCCTAGAATTGCTCTGAAGTCGTTTGCTGTCATTCTCTTTTTCTGTTTCAACAGATCGAGAATGCGCCGCGCACGATAAGGCGGCGCCCATGACTGGGTCAGAAAATATGGATAATCACTGCCAACAATTCGTTGATTCGCCGTAACGACCATGCCGGACTGCGGATTGTAAACATGTGGAAGTTTGTCGAACGGTATGAAGCTGACCCATTCGCCATCGTCTTTTGACCCATCATAGGGCACGCTGCCGTCGCCTGACTTCCTGATAGGCACCATCCCCGCCGCGTAGTATCCGATATGACCGTCAACGTTTGCATAAACCATGTTCTGCATCGGCGGCGTGTAACCGCGAATGGCAGCCGTGAACTCGCGCCAGTTACGGGCGCGGTTGAGTTCGTACACACCAGTCGCATTGTTCAGTTTCGGATCCAGCGCCGTCCACCGCAACGCATAACGTTTCGAATCCTTCTCCAATACAATCGGCCCATGACGAGTAACCGTCACATCGATTGTAAGGATGTCAGTTGCTGAACCAGTGAATCCCTTCCGCACTCTGATCTCTTCGTGGCGGATTTCCGCATCCCGCCAACCGGTGGGAGTCATATAA